>MVQK01000056.1 GCA_002067515.1 Pelotomaculum sp. PtaB.Bin013
TAACAGCCCCAAATCGTATAAAAAAGGTAGTACCGCTAGGTCCAGTTTCGATATCTATAGTAGCATTATGTCTGTCAGCGATGCTGTAGCAAACGGCAAGACCCAAACCAGTACCGGTATCTTTAGTTGTGAAAAAGGGAGTACCGATCTTTTCAAGTACTTCAGTCTTGATTCCGGAACCATGATCCTGCACTGATAAAATAACAGTATCACCATCGATGAACGTTTTTATGAGCAATTTTCCACCAGGTGACATTGCTTCAAGCCCGTTGCGGACAAGGTTGAGAATTAGTTGGCGAATTTCTTTTTCATCCAAAAGCAGGTCCGGAATTTCCGCCAGTTTCACTTCTATATATTTGTCAGCGTTAATGGCATCTGCCTGAATTAACGGAAATAGAGTTTGTACCAACTGATTGAGGTTCATTAATTTTAAATCAACCGGTTTGTTCTTGGCTATCGAAAGGTACTCGGTAATAATTGAATTTGCCCGATCAAGTTCCTCGATCATAAGACCAAAGTATTTGTGATTAACATTTTCCTTCTTACTGCTCAGCATTTGAAGGAAACCACGCACGGTGGTCATGGGATTTCTGATTTCGTGGCCAATTCCTGCAGCCATTTCCCCAACCAGATTCAGACGTTCTAAGCGGGCCATTTCTTTTTCAACCTGCTTGCGCTCTGTTATATCGTTTATTGTGACAAGAATGCATTGCTTTCCACTCAGCTCAATGGTATCCGCTGATAACAATCCCATTCGAATTTCACCTGATTTAATACGGAAGTTTAGTTCCAGGTTATGAATAACTCCATGTTCCAGAACCAAATCCACTATTTTAGCACGATCCTCTGGATTCGCATAAACATTCAAATCTATTGTTGTACGGCCGATAATTTCCTGTCGTGAAAAACCGAAAACGTTAATAAAACTGTTGTTTACATCAATATACCGTCCATCTGAGAGAACATTGATAGCCATTGGGTTTGGACCAGCATTAAAAGCCTTGGAGAAACGTTCCTTTGACAAACGTAACATCCTTTCAGTTCGTTTGTGCCATGTGATATCAAGACAGTTTGCAAGTATTGCGGGTTTTCCATAATACTGAATAGGGGCAACCGTCTCCATGATCCATCTTGTTTTCCCATCTTTTCTTAAGATTCTATAAACATAAGGTCCGTAACGTTTTCCTTTTAGCATCTTAATGGCATTTTCCCTGACTGTTTTTCTGTCATCAGTAATGACCAATTCCAAAGAATACATACCGATCAATTCTTCGTCACTGTAATCGGTATATTTTTGGAATCGGGGATTAACGAACTGGAACTTTCCGTTTTGTAAAATATAGATACCAACCGGCGAACTATTGGTTAAAGTTTTGAACAAATTCTCAGCCTGTTTGCGCTTGGTAATATCAATGCCCAATTCGAGTACTAAAGGGGAACCGTCAATATCGGTGAATGGGTAATCATATATCTGATAAGTATCTCCGTCAAGACTGGTCAATTCCCACTCTTTAGGTGCATTTGTATCAAAAACATTAAAAGTCTGACATCCCTTACAAGGTACATTTATATTGCGGTAAATCTCGAAACAAGTCCTTCCGTCCGGTTTACCAAAACGACCTTGAAAATAACGATTGGCAAAGGGAATTGAATAATCCGGAGCAATAAGACAGACATAAGCTGGTAGACTGTCCAATAGAGTGAAAAGCCTTTTTCGTTCAGCCTCAATTAATTCCTTTTGTTGTTTGCGCTCGGTAATGTCTGTAGCAATTTCTAGTTTAACCATTCTGCCATCTATCCATCGGATTACGCGGTCACGACATTCATACCATTTCCCGTTGCGTGTGTTTTGAACTTCCCATTTATATATACCAGTGGATTCACATTCATTGGTGGGCGACTTATTATTACAGAAATCACATGGTCCAGATTGTCCAGTTTGAATAGATTGCCAACAGATTTCTCCCTCAGCAGCACCCAAATATTCTCTAGTATACTCATTGGTAAAAAGAATCTCATGGGTCTCCATATCTGCAACATAAACTCCTGCGTCAAGGCTATCTAACACTGTCACAAATCTATTATGAGATTCTTTTAGCGCTTTCTCTGCCCGCTTGCGCTCAGTGATATCACGAGTGACTATCTGCACTGACAACTTACCACCATGGAATGAAATAGGAGTTATAGCTGATTCGATATGCACATCATCCCCATTAGAATTAATTAACTTCCCTTCAGAAAAAGGTAAAGTTACTCCTTTATCCTTTATTTGCCTCCATCGTTCCTGAGCAGTTTCTCTATAGTCCGGATGAATAAAATCCATCACGGATTTTCCAATAAGTTCGTTGGTACTCTTTGCACCGACAAGCTCTGCTCCCACTTTGTTAGAAAAGCTAATTATGCCTTCAGTGTGAATGATTATAGCATCGGGTGAAAGTTCTACCAGTTGCCGGTAACGCTCTTCGCTCTCTCGTAAAGCTTCCTCTACCTGTTTTCGTTCTATAATTTCCTGTTGAAGACGTTCATTTGTTGTTGTTAGTTCAATGGTACGCTGTTTTACCAGTTCCTCAAGGTGGTTGCGGTACTCTATTACTTCCTCTTCTACTACATCTAAAAATTGCTGGTGGTTATTGAGTTGCTTTTCTTTGTTTAATTCTGTTTCCAAGCCATTGATTAATTTTCTTGATTCGGAAAGTTGTTTGCGCAGTTCAACTAACTCATTAATTAGCTGTTCTTGAGTTTTAATAGTGTCATCCATTATGTTCACCTCAGATGATGTTTTGATACTCTTTTTTGACAAAATTCGATAAATCTCTCCAAAAAACATGTTGTCCAGTTGATTATAAAAAACCTAACTGGACAATTAGAAAAGTTAATTAAATTATTTAAACAATTAGTTTTAAATAAATACGACATCATTAATGATTTTCCTTTGGTGATTAGTGGAAATTGGCATTAATTTGTTGAACGTGAAATGGTAATTAATAATTTATATGCTCACGTGTTACAAGAGGCACTTCAGTTTTAATTTAACCGGTTTCCAACATTTCCAAAAAATTTTGTACAATATGCGGGTCAAATTGAGTGCCGGAACACCTTCTTAACTCAGCGATGGCTTCCCCTTGATTCATAGCTTTTCTATAAGGGCGATCACTGGTCATAGCGTCATAAGCATCGACAACAGCAAGAATCCTGCATTCCAAGGGAATCTCTTCACCACGCAAACCTAAGGGATAACCTCCACCATTTATCCATTCGTGGTGTTTAAGAATCCAATCGGCTATAGGGATTAAATCAGGCACAGAATTAGCAATGCTATAGCCGATTTCACAATGCTTTATCATTTCAAGATATTCATTCTCAGTTAATGAGCTTGGTTTAAAAAGAATTCGATCGGGAACCCCGATTTTTCCAAGATCGTGAAAGAGAGCGAAAAGGCTTATATCATTAAGTCTGTAGTCTGGCAGACCGCAGGCTGTGGCAAGGCGCACTACTAGTTTTTGCATGCGTTCCGCATGCCCTTCAGTGGTAAAATCCCTAACCTCAAGTGTCTTGGATAGCGTTTTGACAATGATACTGCGAGTGCTTTGATTATGACTAAGCTTTTCCCTATACATATTAAGATCTGCCTCTATAAAAAGCTCATTAGGGCTTTTAGTATGGGTATCATTACTAACAGCGAATCCTATTGAGAGGCTAAGAGGGAGTTCAGAATTCGTTTTATTATGATTTTCAATAGCTTCCTGCAGCCTGCGGCAAGCGTTTTCTACGGTTCGTTTTTCTGCACAAGGAAGTAATACCACAAACTCATCTCCACCGATACGCGCAATCATATCACCTGAACGAAAGCAACTTTTTATTATATTTGCTGCTTTTACCAATAAATTATTGCCGGATTTGTGGCCCATAGTGTCATTGACGAGTTTTAATCCATCTACATCGCATACAATAAAGCCTAGTGGCAGATAACGTCCTCCTCCTAATCTGAGCATTTCTTCATCAAAATAAGCGCGGTTATAAAGACCGGTTAAGGAGTCGTGCAAACTCAAATATTTGAGTTTTTCCTCCATTTGCTTACGTTCGGTAATATCCCGGGTGGTCTCAATTGCGCCTACTTGATTTCCCTTACTATCATAAAGTGGAGCCGCTGTTATCCATATGTGAGCTCCTCTACCATTAAATAATGACTGTATGAAAGTTTCACCATGTAGTACATTGTCAATTATTTTAAAATTATTATACCTCGAAATATGCTCTAACTCGATTTCCTGGCTGTCTATAAAAGTTAAATCAATTAATAATGGCCGTGACTCTCCGTAAATCTTAACAGCGAAAGTGCTGTCATCCTTACCAAGAACCTCTGCTTTGCTAATCCCCGTGCACTCTTCAATAGCTTTGTTCCAGGCGATTATTTTTTTCTCCTTGTCGACTACAAAGATTTGATCGGGAAGAAACTCAATAACGGCTTTGAGTTGCTGATGAGCTTCGCGTAACTTCTCTTCGGCCAGCTTGCGCCCCGTTATATCCCGTTTAATCATGATAGCGCCGGTAGCCTCGCCGTATTCATTAAAAAGAACGTTTCCCGTGGTCTCAAGCCAGATATAATGGCCATCAGCGTGTCTTAAGCGGTACTCCGCTTTGCCCGATGATGATAGTTTTATCAAAGTCTCGTAGGTAGTCATTACTCTGTCTAAATCATCAGGATGAATTAATTCAAAAGCGGATCTTTCCAATCTTTCCTCAGGAGCATACCCTGTGATATTTTTAATAGACGGGCTTAGATATTCAAACTTCCCGCTCTTACCTATTTTGGCAATTGCGTCCTGTGAATTTTCAATAATTAGGCGTAACTGTTCTTCGCTTTCTTTGAGAGCGTTTTCTGTCTTTTTTCGCAATGTGATATCCGTTAACATGCCTAAGTCGCCTATGAAACATCCGTCATGGTCATATAAACGTGATGACGATATAATAACCCATAATTCCGTACCATCTTTGCGCTGATATTTCGCTTCGGTGATTTTAGATTGACTATTGCCATCTTCAATCTCTCGCTTGATTTTATATCGGTATTCGTCGTCCATAAGAGATTTTATCGATCGGCCAATCATTTCTTCGTTGGTATATCCGAACAATTCATTTAACTTTTTATTTGTAAAGGTTATTTCTTCGTTAGAATCTATAATCCAAATGCCTTCGTTGGCAGTTTCAACTATTTGTTGGTAGCGCTCCTCTGTTAGCTGTAATGCAGTAAAAAGTTCTTTTCTTTCAACCTCGATTAAGTCTTTTACCAGTCTTCGCTCCGTAATATCTGTAGCGATTTCCAGACGGACCATTCGACCGTCTATCCATCTGATCGCCTGATTACGGCATTCAATCCATTTACCGCTAATCGTGTTTTGAAATTCCCAGATGTGTAGTCCGGTGGGTTCACCTTCGGGTGTAAGCAATTTATTATTAGTGCAGAAATCACATGGTCCGGATTGACCAGCATTAATACTTTTCCAACATATTTCTCCTTCAACAGCGCCCAGGTGCTTTCTAGTATATTCATTGGTGAAAATAATCTCATGGGTTTCTATATCAATAACATAAACTCCTGTATCAAGGCTGTCCAATACAGTCACAAATCTATCGTGAGATTCTTTCAACGCTTTCTCTGCTTGTTTACGCTCGGTGATATCGCGGACGACTGCTAATATTTTGGGTTTACCTTGAAAAGTTAAAGGAGCAGTCATGACTTCTATATCTATAACTGTACCATCAAACTGAATTAGCTTTTCTTCTTTTGAGGGGACTCTTTTTCCCTCTTCTTGCACCAGCCTCCACTTTTCGCTAACGATTTCCCGGTAGTCTGGTTCAATTAAATCAATCATTGGCATACCGATAGCTTCTTCAGGGCTTTCCGCACCTATAAGCTTTGCTGCCGCTTCGTTTATAAAGTCAAGCCTGTCTTTGCTGTGAAGAAAAATTGCATCGGGTGAAAGCTCAACAAGTTGCCGGTAGCGTTCTTCACTCTCACGTAAAGCTTCCTCTATCTGCTTCCGCTCAGTAATTTCCTGTTGAAGACGTTCATTGGTCGTTCTTAATTCTATTACCAGTTTCTCAAGGTGGTTACGGTATTGTCTTATTTCCTGCTCCTCATGCTTATGTTTAGTAATATCACGAATGGATTTGATAGCTCCAACCAGATTACCATCGTTGTCATCAACCGACTCATTGATTAGTTCTTTTTTTGTTTTAATTATGGTGTCCATTCTGTTCACCTCGGATGATCGTTAATAAAAAATATGTTATCTAAATGGTTTGAATATTAAAATAATTTTATAATACGACACAAGCAATAATTATCCTTTGATAATTACTGGAAATTAGTATAGTATTTATTTATTAACTTTCTCAACAATAGGCAATTCTGTAAAGCATGTGTTAACTTAACTCAAATATTTTTGCAGATATCTGAATAAGTTGTCGAGGCGGCTAGAAATGGGACGTTGGTCCTATTTGAATTTAGGACCATGAAGTATATAATCAAAAAAACCTAATATTCTGACATTGTCTGCTATAATCTTATATTTGGCAAAGTATCCGAAAGGATACTTACGCAAAGCCACGGGTCTAAGGTAAGTTTACTATGACAGCCGGGTTGCCACGATAACAATATTGGTTCGTGTTAAAACCCGCTGATTTATTAGCGGGTTTTAGTTTTATAATAACTCACATTTTATATAGTGAGTAAATTTATTCAGTTAATTGGAAATCGTAGAATACATAAAAAAATGGATATTTCCTAAATAGATTTCCTGAACAGCCATTATATATATCAATTGTCAGCCGAAAGGAGAAGCTATGGGAAAAAACATAAGTATATTAGTGGTAGAAGACAGTCCGGTTCAAGCTTTGAAACTAAAAAATGTCCTTCAAAAAAATAATTATCACGTTGCTGTCGCCAATAGTGGCGAGGAAGCGCTGAACTATTTATATAACAGCAAGCCAAATATTGTTATTAGTGACATCATTATGCCCGGTATGGACGGCTATCAACTTTGCCGGCAAATAAAAATTAATGAAAGTCTTAAAGACATACCAGTAATACTGTTAACCCAGCTTTCAACTCCAATCATCTTACTTTAGAAAATAAGCAAATTCTTGATTTTCTTCTTTCTACCTATGAAAACGCTGTGCAGAAAAACCTTGATCTGCTAAAAGCGCGTGATGAATTAAGAAATTTAAATAAGAACTTAGAAACAATCGTGCGGGAAAGAACATTTTCTCTCCAAACAGAAGTCAAGGAACGTAAGTCAATAGAGGAAGATCTCAAAAAAAGCTTCAATAAATTAAAGAGGACTATGGAGGGAACCGTAAAGGCTATCGCTTTGATGATAGAGATGAGAGACCCTTACACAGCTGGTCACGAGCGACGTGTAGCAAAACTTGCTACTGCTATTGCTAATGAAATGGGTCTTTCCAAAGAGCAAATTGATGAAATCCGTATGGCGGGCTTTCTGCATGATATTGGCAAAATAGTTGTACCAGCTGAGATCCTATGCAAACCGGGTTGTTTGAATGAAAACGAGTTTGGAATTATTAAGACCCATCCACGGCTTGGCTATGAGATTATTAAAGATATAGAATTTCCCTGCACAGTTGCTAAAGCTATCTTGCAACATCATGAGCGGCTGGATGGAACAGGCTACCCGGGAGGTCTAATGGGTGAAGATATCATCCTGGAAGCTAAAATTATTTCCGTTGCTGATGTTGTGGAAGCAATATCTTCTCACCGGCCTTACCGGCCGGCTATGGGTTTTAAAAATGCTATTAGCGAGATCATTGAGAAGAAAAACGTTCTTTATGATCCGCATGTAGTTGATGCTTGTGTAAGACTTATTAACGAAAAAAACTTCCAATTGTAAAGCAACGGTAAAACTTATTTCATTGCATATACGAATTGACTTAAGGCTTCAAGCACGTTGTTATCGACAAAAGATATATGAGCAATAGGAGGATGAGATTTTGATGGGTCGCCTTTGACGGGCGGCCCTTTTTTAGCGCCTTCTCTCATATATTGCAGGAAATACCCTTCCTCTTGCCGAATATTTTTTATTCGAAGGGTGCTATATTAATGGACAAGAATAAAGTTACAATTGTTACTTAAATAAGAAAAATATGGAGTAAGCAACTATTAACTCTGTTAATTTAATGGGTGGCGGAAGAATAGTTGTCAAGGATTCGGACGCGGAGAGAGCAAAAACAATTATTCAATAAACAGGAAAACTACTTTGATTAAAGAATCTTATTAGGTGGTAGTTGGTTAAATGGTTCTGGTTCCAAAATGTGGCGAGGAGGGGCCATTTTGTCTAAACAAAAAGCACCGAGAATAACCAACATGTGGTCAAAAATTGTAGATGAAGAAAAAGGCGAATGGCTTACCAAAGTGGTTCTCGAGTCGACGAAGCCATATAAGCATGGTGCCAGAAATGCTGACGGAAGGGTTATTTTCGAAGGTGAAGGCGTTATTTTGAATATGCCGGGGGGAACGACAGAGGTAAACGACGGACTTTTACGCGAGTTAATTGTAAAGCAGAACGGTAAAAAAACTGTTTCAGTGGAAATGATGCTGGAACACCCGGCGGAGTTTAGGTTGACAGATCTTAAAGGTTTTCCCTTCCGGGTGGAAATCGCTTTGAACCGCTCGTCTATTACCAAATTGTTCAGCGGGAAAAAGATTGTTATTGACCCCGGTCACGGAGGTGAAGACACCGGTGGGAAAGGACCTGTAAGCCTTCAGGAAAAAGACGTGGTTATACCCATCGCAAAAAAACTGGAAAACATTCTGCGCCGGGTAAACGCAGATGTTGTGCTTACCAGGAACGGTGATGAAAATATTACCAGGGAAAAAAGATTTGCTCTGGTTAAACAAACAGGCGCCGACGTATACATCGGCGTCCACAATCGCTCCTGTGACGATAGTAATGAAGACGGAGTTGCCACGCTATATGCTCCCGCTAATAAACAGAGCGCTATTTTAGCGCGTTACGTCCAGGAAGGTTTGGTCAATAAGCTCAAGGCCGCTGACAGAGGGACGGCGGAACAGGCGGAGTTGGCCGCGATTGGTGGAGTACCGGCGATAGAGGCGGAAGTGCTGACAATAACCAACTTAGTGGAGGAAGTATTCCTGCGCGGCCTGACAGTTCAAAAGAGAGCCGCGGAAGGGATTTTCAACGGTCTAATAAAATACTTTGCCCAAAACGGCGCGAATTCTAAAGGTGATTATTCATGATATCCGGAAAAATATCAATTAAAACACACATTATTACAGAGAAAGACGATATTGTGGATGTGTCGAAAAAATACGTCGGTGAGATAGTCTCCCCGGGCGATATTATTGCCGTGGCTGAAAGTGTGGTAGCCATTAGTCAGGGACGAGCCATCCGGCCGGAAACGGTGAAGCCAGGTTTGCTTGCTCGCATCTTAAGCAACTTCCCCGGTAAAGAAGGTAGCCTCGCCGCTCCGCCATCCATGCAGGTAGCCATACAAGAGACCGGTCTGCCGCGTTTTCTCCTGGGTGTGTTGGCAGCGGGACTGGGCAGGCTGGTTGGGCGAAGGGGAGATTTCTACCGGGTGGCCGGCCGGCATCTAGCCCAGATAGACGACTTTGCAGGTACGATGTATCCCTTTGACAGGCATATCGTTCTCGGTCCGAAGGACCCGCAAAAAGTCGTGGACAGGATCAAGCAGGCAACCGGAGCCGAGGCGGTTATTACAGATGTGAACGATATTGGGAAGGTAGACATTCTGGCTGCCACCGACGGAGTCGCCCAGGATATGTTGTTTGATTATCTTAAAGATAACCCGCATGGCAATGACGACCAGCAGACACCGATCGTGGTGCTGATAGCTGAACAAAATATGAGACATTTTGCTTGAAACGCGGTAATGTCAATAGAAGGATGGGAAAAGTTATTGGATCAGTTTAGAACGCCTCTTTTTGACGCTGTTAAATATCACGTGAAAAGAAATGCTGTTCCGTTGCAGATACCGGGCCATAAACATGGAAACGGACTGGTAGAATATAAGGAATTTGTCGGCGAGAATGTATTAAGAATGGACTTGAACCAAACAAGGGGCATCGATATAATTTGGGACCCGACTTCTGTAATTACAGAGGCTGAAAAACTTCTTGCCGAGACATTTCAAGCGAGTGCCGCTTATTTCTTGATCAACGGCACTACATCGGGTGTTCAAACAATGATTATGAGCACCTGCAAACCCGGAGACCAGATAATACTGCCTAGAAACGTCCATAAATCGATTTTTAACGCTCTTATACTAAG
>MVQK01000057.1 GCA_002067515.1 Pelotomaculum sp. PtaB.Bin013
ATGTGGCTGAGATTATTTCTCTAGCTATGTACGTGCCAAAGCTCAAACGAGAGGGGAAAGGGATTTACTGGGAACAACCCTTTTGATACCTTCCTCAGGGTTGTTTTTATTTTGTTTTTAATTAACTGCTATCAGGAAAAAAAATTGATTAAAGATGGCATATTAACAAAAAGGAATTCCACGCCCGGAGTTAGGAGGTGCCTTCAAGTGAAATTACAAGGAGAATTTTTTATCAGCACCTTCCTTGGTAAAAAAATTTATGACGCCGAGGGCAAAAAGGTTGGGACTATTAGGGACCTTGCCGTGCTTTGGGATGGGGTATACCCGAGAGTAACCGGGATTAAATATGAAAAAGGAAACCAAAAGATCATTAATATTTCAGAAATAAATACATTTTATAAAAAAGGCCTTTTTTTAAAAAATAAGTTTGATCTTATGAATAACGCCAACATCCAGGAGAATGAACTTTTTGTCAAGAAATGGCTTCTTGATAAACAAATTGTAGATATTAAAGGCTCAAAGCTTGTTCGGGTTAATGATATCCAACTTTCCTGGCTTAAGCGCAAAGATACTTATGAGATTATGCTAAGCGCGGTGGATGTTGGTGTGCGCGGTTTACTCAGGAGGGTTTTCGGTTATGACCCAAAAACAGAGCGGTTGCCTGTTAGCCTGGTTGGCTGGCAGTATTTAGAGCCGATCCGTACAAGGACGGATAATATAAAACTTTCCGAAACCACCGACAAATTCAGTAGGCTGCACCCCGCTGATATCGCCGAGATTATAGAAGAGCTTGATCACTACGAAAGACCGCACTTTATCAATAACCTGGATGATCAGACTGCTGCCGAGGCGCTAGGCGAAGTAGACCTGGACACACAGGTCAATATTATTGAACGCATGGACAGTGAGCGCGCCTCCCGGATCCTTGAGGAAATGGCACCGGACGAGGCCGCGGATTTGCTCGGCGAATTAACGCAGGAGAAATCGGATGAACTGCTGAATTTGATGGAGCCTGAAGAAGCGGAAGATGTGCGGGAGTTAATGGAGTACCCCGAGGATACGGCCGGCGCTCTTATGACTACCGAGTTTATTGCCCTGGCATTAAACATGACCGCACAGGAGGCTATTAATAAAATTCGTGAGACGGCTCATGCGGCTGAAATGATTTATTACCTTTATGTTACGGATGCAGATGAAAAACTTTTGGGAGTGTTTTCTTTACGTGAATTAATTATGGCCCAACCCGGCTCTCCACTCCAGGAAATTATGCAGGATAGGATCATTACCGTTTTATCTAGCGACGAGCACAGGGATGTGCTTGACACCATCGTAAAATATGACCTGATTGCTGTACCGGTGGTGGATGAGAAAAGTCGCATGCTCGGAATAATTACGGTGGATGACGTTCTAAATACTATTGTACCTGACCGCAAGAACCTGGAGAGCTTTTCCTATTATATGATGCGCAAAGCCTTCGGCAGGAGGTGAGCGTGCATGAAAAAACCCTCTTTTATTAAAAAGGTAATATTTTTTCTTTCTATTTTGGGACCAGGGGTTATTACGGCCAATGTAGACAATGACGCCGGGGGTATCACTACTTACTCCGTGGCGGGGGCTACATTCGGCTATCATATGCTGTGGGTTTTTATTCCCATGGTTCTGGCGCTGTTCGTTGTGCAGGAAATGGGTGTGCGGATGGGAGCCGTGACAGGCAAAGGCCTGGCCGACTTGATACGCGAAAAATATGGAGTACGTCTGATATTATTCGCGATGCTTGGTTTGGTTCTTTCCAGTCTGGGCAATACCATCGCGGAATTTGCCGGTGTAGCTGCGAGCCTGGAAATATTTAATGTTAACAAATATATATCGGTACCGGTTTCCGCGTTAGTTGTATGGTGGCTGGTAGTTAAGGGAACATACCAAAGGGTAGAGAAAATATTTTTATTTGCCTCGGCTTTATATTTTTCATACGTAATTTCAGGTATTCTGGCTGAACCACCCTGGGATGTCGTGTTAACAGAAACGGTAACCCCTCATTTTACGTTTGACAGCCAGTACCTGGCCATGTTAATAGGCCTAGTTGGTACAACCATCGCGCCTTGGATGCAGTTCTACATTCAATCGGCTGTAGTGGAAAAAGGGATCACGATCAAAGATTATAAACTTTCGCGTCTCGATGTCATCACTGGTGTGATTATGGTCAATGTGGTGGCTATTTTCATTGTAGTTGCCTGCGCGGCGACACTGCATAAAAACGGCATCGCTATCGAAACAGCCAAAGACGCGGCCAGCGCCTTGATGCCGTTGGCCGGACGCTGGGCTTCTGAGTTATTTGCTTTTGGCTTGTTCAACGCTTCTTTGTTCGCAGCATCAATTTTACCTCTTTCAACCGCTTTTCTTATTTGTGAAGCCCTTGGTTTTGAAGCAGGTGTAGATAAGACCTGGGAAGATGCTCCTGTTTTTTACTGGCTATATTCTTTTCTTGTGGTTGCCGGCGCCGGGATTATTCTTATTCCGAATATTCCTCTGATTCCAATAATGATTTGGTCCCAAGTGATAAACGGCGCATTATTGCCGCTGGTGCTGGTGTTTATGTTAAACTTAATCAATGACCGTGACTTGATGGGTGAGCATGTAAATTCCCGCGTGTTTAATTTGATCGCTTGGGTGACCACTGTCATAATGATTATTTTAACAACTCTCCTGGTTATCTCTTCGATAATACCCGGGTTGTTCCAGTAGGACCCGTCTGATCTTTTCTACCGTTCAACCTTTATTCACCAAAGAAATCAGCGAACGCCATTTTAAGGGAAAACTCTTGTTAATAATCACCATGTAGATCTAGATCTACAATAATATGTATATAAAGATTATATAAATATTGGATATGGATACTTGTTTTTTAAAATTGCATCACTATAATATAAACAGTGCAGAATACTATAAAAAACCCAGGTGCCTTTTGGAGCATTCTGGGGTTTTGTTTTGGAGGAAAAATAGTGTTTAAAGGCTCGATAAATGGTTCCTTAACTCCTTATGGAGAACAACAAAAAAAGTTGACCTTGCGGGCTACCCCGTCTCAGGTTCTGGTGGTGGGATTCGCATCGGTTATTCTGACGGGAGCTGTTTTGCTTACAATGCCGTCAGCCGTGCAACCTGGTCAGGAAATTAGCTTTTTAACCTCCCTTTTTACGGCCACGTCGGCTGTTTGTGTCACCGGGCTAGTGGTCGTTGACACCGGCACTCACTGGACCACTTTGGGACATGTGGTCATTCTGGCTTTAATCCAGGTAGGCGGTTTGGGGTTTATGACAATGGCTACTTTCTTCGCTATGCTGCTGGGCCGCCGGATTGGCCTCAGGCAAAGGTTGATTATCCAGGAGGCGTTGAATCAGACAAATGTAGCCGGTATAGTGAGATTAGCCAAATACGTGCTCTTGTTTACTTTTACCACCGAGTTTGTCTTCGCCATGCTGCTGGCAATCCGCTGGTCGTCTGACCTGGGCTGGCAAAAAGGGATTTGGTACGGTTTGTTTCACTCGGTTTCGGCTTTTAACAACGCCGGTTTCGATCTGTTCGGAGATTTTAAGAGCCTGACCGGGTATACTGAAGATATCACGGTAAATCTATGTATTACAACTTTAATCATTTTAGGCGGTATCGGTTTTAGTGTCATAGTCGACCTTGTTCAGCACAATAAAAATTTTAGGCGTTTGTCCTTGCATACAAAAATGACTTTGTCAGTTACCGGACTTTTATTGATCGCAGGAACACTGATAATATACTTTTTGGAAATGGATAATACTTTAAAACCGCTAAGTCCGGTTGGCAAGACTTTAGCCGCTTATTTCCAGGCGGTTACGCCCCGGACGGCGGGATACAATACACTTGATACGGGGGCGTTACGTTCAGCCACGCAGTTTTTTATCGTGATCCTGATGTTTATCGGCGCCTCGCCGGGTTCCACTGGAGGAGGCGTGAAAACCACTACCGTGGGTGCCCTGGCCATTGCTGTCTGGTCAATGGCTAAAGGGAAGGAAAACGCTGAAATATTTCACCGGCGGATCGGGCAGGAGCAGATTTACAAGTCGATCACCATAGTTATATTGGCGATGGGCTTGGTTACAGTAGTTTCTTTGTTATTATCCATAACAGAGAATGCGGATTTTCTAACAGTATTGTTCGAAACCACTTCAGCCTTCGGCACAGTGGGCTTGACCATGGGCCTTACCCCCAAACTAACCGTGGCCGGGCGCTTATTAATTATCATGACTATGTTCCTGGGCAGAGTGGGTCCTTTGACTGCGGCTTTTGCCTTGGCCCAAAAACGGGGTAAGGCATCACTTATTTACCCTGAGGAAAAGATAATGGTCGGTTAGGTGTTGCAGTTGAAACACAACTCCAATTCTCTCTGCATATGCTATTAGAAATATAACATTGTTGCTATTTAGTTTTTTTGTTTTCGCCGATTTCACAGGGGGTATTACAGATGAAGATCGGGGATATAGTAACCAGGAAAATATACGGAGAGGACATGCAGTTTTGTATAATTGGTTTTTATACAAACCAGGCTACCGGGGAAAGAGTTGCTATTCTTGCCATTCTGGACCCTAGTTTAATTGTGGAGGCTTCAGTACAAGACCTTGCTCCAATTTCCGCCCGTCACCTATTCGCTCTGACAGCGCCTTTTGTACACTAAACTGCCGGGAGGCAGTTTTGCCGTAAACTGGAGGTAGAGGCCGATAACACTATACATTGTAAAATTTAGTTTTGCTAAAGGGATATTAAAACTAACCTTGAATTATACTACATGAACAAGTAAAACAAGAGCTTACTTTTGTCAAGCTCTTGTTTTACTTGAAAGTGTTCCAAACATTGGATCATGTTTTTAAGATGTCGGAGGGAGAGCGGTATCAATGGGTAGAGACGAGACTAATCTTGGCATCGCCGAAGCTGCGGTTAAACTTGCCGGAAAGCAAGGGGCCGAACAGGTCGAAGCTTATATCAGCAGACAAAAAGAGTTAAATATCGATGTGAGAAATGGTCATGTGGAAACCATGAAATTCGCGGAAGACAGCGGCCTGGGTCTGAGGGTTATTTGCGGCACGAGATCTGGATTCTCTTATAGCACTGATTTAAGTGTTGAAGGAATAAAGACGACTGTGCGGCAGGCGCTGGCTAACTGCGGCAAGACAGCCTTAGATCCATATCACTCCCTGCCTGCCCCTGACATGGTCTATCCGGAACTGGACTTATATGATCCTGATATTAGAGAGGCCACGATTGAAGCAAAAATTGATCTGGCCAGATCTATGGAACAAACCGCGCTGGACTACGATCCCAGGGTGAAAATTATTGAAAGCGCCACATATCAGGATGGAGAAGTGTTGGTAACGATCGTGAACAGTCGTGGTATGAAATTAACCTGCCAGCGTGGATACTGTGGCATTTATTTGGCGTTAGCGGCAAGTGAAGGCCATGATACTCAGAATGGTTTTGCCCTCGACTACCGGTTAAAATATAAACAATTAAACCCGGACAAAGTTGGCCGGGAGGCTGCACAGAGAGCTGTGCGCATGCTGGGTGCGACTCCGTTTCCTACAAAGAAAACGATCGTTGTGCTAGACCCGTATGTTGCAACAAACTTTTTGAGCTTGATTGCCCCTGCGCTTACCAGCGAAGCAGTGCAAAAAGGGCGTTCATTATTTGCCGGTAAAGTCGGCGACAAAATGATATCTGAGAAATTAACGATAATTGATGATGGCGCTCTGAATAGTGGGATTGCATCAACCCCTTTTGACGGTGAAGGGGTTGCTACTGCGAGTACCGTATTGATTAAAGATGGAATTCTCCAGGGATTCCTTTACAACAGCTACACAGCGGCTAAAGAGAATATGCGTTCAACCGGCAATGGGGTGCGCAGTTCCTTTAAGGGTACTCCGGAAGTAGGAACCACAAACTTTTTTATCGATACTGGTTCTACCCCGGTTGATAATATGATTAAAGATGTCACCGATGGAATTTACATCACTGAGGTGATGGGAATGCATACTGCCAATCCAATTTCCGGGGATTTTTCAGTTGGAGTGGCCGGATTATGGATTGAAGAAGGAAAATTAACAAAACCAGTACGTGGTATGGCCTTGGGTGGAAATATCATCGATCTTCTTGCTTCAGTTGACGCTGTCGGAAACGATTTGCAGTTTTATGGCAGTAAAGGTTCACCGACTCTACGGTTGGCGGAAATGACTGTAAGTGGTCAATAGTTTAGCCAGATTAACTTCTCTTTTGAATAAATAGCAGTTCTATGGTAGAATGTTTCCAGTCGGTAAGAGGTGTTATTAATTGAAGATACTAGTGCTTAACGGTCCGAATCTAAACTTGCTTGGTAAGCGTGAGCCGGCAATATACGGTAATCTTAGTTTGGAAGAGATCAATAATAATTTGTCGGTATTAGCTGCCGAATTAAGGGTTGATATTAGCTTTCAGCAATCGAATCACGAAGGTGATTTGATCGATTTGCTCCATCACGCCGTGGGTGAAGTTGACGGAGTGATCTTTAACCCGGGGGCGTTTACCCATTATAGCTACGCCTTGCGCGATGCTGTCGCAGCCGTTGGAATCCCTACTATCGAAGTACATCTATCCAATATTTACGCGCGTGAGGATTTCCGGCGGCATTCTGTGGTCGCTCCGGTTGCCGCGGGACAAATCAGCGGGCTTGGCGCGAACAGTTACCTGTTGGCATTGCGGGCATTAGTTGAACTAATGCCCTGTTGGAGGAAAAATGATGCAAATGAAAATGCAAGTTCGGATAAATAAATTGCAAGAATTGTTGGCGGCTGCTCAAATTGAGGCGCTTTATGTAACTAACCCGGAAAATCGTTATTACTTAAGCGGTTTTACCGGAACAGACGGCGCGCTATTAGTATGTCGGGATAAAACTTTCCTGCTTACAGATTTTCGCTATTTGGAGCAAGCGAAAGATGAAAGCCCGGGAATGACAATAATAGAGGTAAAAGATTCTTACGCTGAGGCGCTGGCCTCGATTTTGGCAGAAAATAAAATTTCCAGTTTGGGTTGTGAAGGGGAGCATCTAGCCTACAATCAATTTCTTATGCTAAAGGATAAATTAGTTAATCTTGAAATAAAAGAGAAAAGCGGACTAGTGGAAAAACTCAGATTGACTAAATATGATGATGAGATTAAAAATATTGCAGAAGCCGTACGCCTTGCTGAACAGGCGTTTGAAAAGGTATTGCCCATTATAAAACCAGGTGTGTCTGAGCGGGAAGTGGCTTTGCAGTTGGAGTATTCAATGAGGTGTATGGGCGCGGACGGGGCAGCTTTCGATATTATTGTCGCATCCGGTCCCCGGTCGGCGCTTCCGCATGGTGTGGCTTCCACCAGGAAATTGCGTGAGGGGGATTTGGTCACCCTGGATTTCGGGGCGGTTTATCATGGCTATCATTCAGATATTACCAGGACTGTCGTTATTGGAGAACCGGGTCCAAAACAACAAGAAATATATTATATTGTGCTTGAAGCCCAGATGCGGGCTATCGAAGCGATCCGCAGCGGCAGGCGGGCGTCGGATGTTGACCGGATAGCCCGTGATGTTATTGCTGCGAAAGGTTATGGTGAGCGGTTCGGACACGGCACCGGGCACGGGCTTGGCCTAAGTATACACGAAAACCCCAGGTTGTCGTCGAAAGATGATACTGTGTTGCGGCAGGGCATGATAGTTACGGTTGAACCGGGTATTTACCTGCCGGACTGGGGTGGGGTGAGGATTGAAGACACTGTTGTGGTGGAGGAATCTGGTTGTAAGGTCTTAACCGGAATACCAAAGGATAAGCTTATTAATCTATTAAATTTATCATAAATTATCAGGAGGCGGGAGCGGTGATATCAACCAACGATTTTAGAACAGGACTTACCATTGAACTCGAAGGAGATGTCTTCCAGGTAATTGAGTTCCAGCATGTTAAGCCTGGTAAAGGTTCAGCCTTTGTACGTTCGAAGCTCAGAAACGTACGTACTGGAGCCGTTGTCGAAAAAACGTTTAACGCTGGTGAAAAAATACCCAAAGCCAGGATTGAGCGGCGTGAGGTCCAGTATCTTTACAACGACGGAAAAGACTTTAATTTTATGGATATGGAGACTTATGATCAGTTGGCGATGACTGCCGACCAGCTGGGTGATGCCGTAAAATATCTGAAAGAAAATATGAATATCCACGTATTAACTTTCCAGGAAAAATCCATCGGTGTGGAACTGCCGAACTTCGTTGAGTTGGAAGTTACTGAAACAAGTCCGGGTATCAAGGGTGACACCGCCTCTGGTGGTTCTAAACCGGCTACCCTGGAAACCGGGGCGGTAGTCCAAGTGCCTTTTTTCATTAATGTGGGGGACAGGCTTCAGATTGACACCAGAACAGGAAACTATATTAAACGGGCATAATTGACAAACATGTTTAAAGCCCCCTGATTATTGACATACTATATAGGACCTACCAAAGTCAATAAACCAGAGGGGGTACAGTGTGAATGAATGATTTGAAATCAAGAGTAGCTTACCTGCAAGGATTGTCGAACGGGCTTGAACTAAGCCCCGATTCAAAAGAAGGCAAACTTTTTCATGGAATTATTGAAGTTTTAGACGAATTTGCCGATTCATTTGGTGATCTGGAAGAGGGACAGGAACAGCTTGAAGATTATTTAGAAACAATCGACGAGGACCTGTACCACCTGGAAGATGAATTGTATGAGGATGACGAAGTAAACCATATCACCGGCAAAAGAAATTTTATCGAAGTTAAGTGTCCCGGGTGTGGTGAAACAGTTTATTTTGATTCCCATATAACTGAAGATAAAGATGTGGTGGAAATTACCTGTCCTAATTGTGATGAAGTGGTTTTTGTAAATGACGAGGATTATCAGATCGATGAAGAACCTGAAATGCTGGAAGGGCAGACAACCGGTAACAGGTCAATGACAAATGAGGAAGATATTTAAAATATGTCTTAACGTATTGATTTGAAGCGGCGGCTACAAAGCAGCCGCTTCTTGTTCGCCCGGCATGTCTGCCGAGCCAATGGGTTGAAAGAAACCCTGTCACCTAACCAGCGGGAAGACAACCTGTAGACAAGGGCGTCACTGGCAACGGTGGGGTCTGAAGGAAGTCGAAGGGGGAACTTGGAACATAGCGAAAGCGAACCGGTGTTGGCTGCTCAGGTGGGTAACCTTGCAAGAAGTGGGAAAGCCCAAAAGCTGGATAACCTGGGAAGTTAGGACGGATGCGTTCAAGTTCAGGCAAGCAGACTTAACCGGGGAAGCCCGGCATCATCCTGCTGCTGGCAGGTAGGCCCAAACAAGCGGAAACGCAAGGGAGGGAATATGTGGTGTCGGGTGGCAGATGAGCCCGCAGTAGTGACTAACCCTCAGCCAGTGAAGGCTGGTAACAGACCGGAGGATAAAACTGAGGGGACGTTGCGCCAAGTTGCAACGGGGCATGTAGAGCCAAAAGCCTACATGCTTGCGAAGGGGCGAAGATAAACCAAAGTATGCAACCAAAGCATCAAGTGGTGGGACGAGAAGATAACCGAGGCTGAAATGCCAAGGGGAACGTTAAGGCAGGCGGTGACGAACTTGCTCGCCATAATGTCCGCTCAGGCGGAGTACTGCGGGACTTAACGGTAGGATTGCCACAGAGCTAGAGACGCCGGGAAACCGCAGGAAGAAACCGCCGCAAAACCGTAAGGGACTGAAGAAGCATAGCGAAATCAGGTGAAGTGATGAAGAAATGGTACAGCCTCATTGACAAAGTATACCGGCTCGACAACCTTGAAAGAGCTTATCGCGCCGTTAGAGCCAACAAAGGAACTCCCGGAGTAGACGGCGAGACCGTGGAAGCCTTCGGCCAGAACCTGGAAGAAAGGTTGCGCCAACTTCATCACGAACTGAAAACCGGCACATACGAGCCACAGCCGGTCTTAAGAGTGGAGATTCCCAAAGTGGACGGCAGCAAACGCCCGCTGGGAATACCCACCGTAAAAGACCGGGTAGTCCAACAGGCACTCCTGAACATTTTGCAACCCATCTTTGAACCCGACTTTCACCCTTCAAGCTATGGCTACCGACCGGGACGCTCCTGCCACCAAGCAGTGGCCAAGGCAGAGAGATTTATGAATAAGTACGGATTAGAATACGTAGTGGACATGGATCTTTCCAAATGCTTTGGAGCGCCAGGATAAGCCTGGTGCCCCCAGTGGGTGAGATTCCCACCCTGGAAAGGGGAATAA
>MVQK01000058.1 GCA_002067515.1 Pelotomaculum sp. PtaB.Bin013
CGCCCGGCCGATGGATCAGGAACGTCCCAGCTACGGTATCCTGGAAATCACCGAGGAAGGTATCATTCCTTATATCTACCGCATCTAACTTACATACACCCGGTAAATATTTTTCGGCCAGGGTTGAAAATAACACTGGTTCAAAAATAACTTTGACTCCCCACAAATTTTTAGTTATAATATTAGTTGCATTTATAAAAAATGATTTCTCCAAGCGGGTGTAGCTCAATGGTAGAGCATCGGCCTTCCAAGCCGAGTACGTGGGTTCGATTCCCATCACCCGCTCCATTTTTTATAGGATACTATTTTAATTTGTTGTGTGACTGGAAGCATAAGTTTGCCAAATGGCAGACTTATGCTTCCTTTTTAATAGAACGAAAGCCCGCAGCAAGAAATTTAGCCTTGATAACCCAGTAATCATGTATTCGCACGATATTATTGTATATGCTCTTATGCCTTCCTCATATACCGGGAAGCATTGATCTTCGTGGTGTTTCGGGGAATGGTGCATAAATCTTAAATCAAAGGCTCGCGGCAGGCTTATGCTTCCTAAACGGGCTTTCGGTAGACTTATGCTTCCTTGACCCTCGTCCTGCGTTTACCCAACATTTTTAGCCTCCTCGTTTTTCCCTTATCTATCGAATACGCCTATTTTTAACCATCCGACACGCACACAAAAAAAAAGAGTAAGGACGTGGATTAAATCCTACATCCTTATTTTTAAAGGCTTTGGTGTCGGAGAAGCGACATTATTTTATCACAACTTTGTAAAGTGGGATGAATAAATACATATTTACTGGAAGCAATGGTTTTCGTCCATTGCTTTTTTTGATCAAGAGAAGGATTCAACATTGTAAACCGCGTTAATGTAGCCTATGATGTTAGTCCTTAACCGTTTGTGATCATGGCCTAGAGATTAGAAGGAATTACCTATCATTTAGAAAGAACTTCGTAAATACTCGTCGCCACTTTGAAGTTAACACCCAGAGCATCGAAGTGAGCCTGGCCGCAATCTATCTTACGGTTCTCAGTTTCTCTCCGCCCGTCGCGGTCATGTGTACTTTTGGTCTCGCGGACCAGGTAGAGCTTATCGTCGTGTTCCGTAACGACTGCCCAGTCGGGATTGTAGTCTCCTAATGGTGTCGGCACGACGAACCAGCGTGGCAGCTTGCAATAGAATTTGACGTTCTGGTCCGTATCCAGCTTCTCCGCGATTTCCCGCTCCACCCCTGAATCAAAAGGAATGTAGTCGTACGGGGTACGGTCGTCTTTGCTTTGCACTTCGTACAGGCGGGATAGGTATTCTTCGATCTCCTTTTCTTCAAATTCATATTAATGGCTTGGAATCTATCAATTCGATTTTTATCTGATAGGCTTTCATATGCTTTCCCGATTTCCTTTCCGGTTATTCTACTGAAATGTTCATCAATTTTTCACTTGATGGCTATTCTTTACCATATTGTTCATTTTAAAATAGAGAATTATGGCAATCAATTCTATACCGCAGGTGAAAGCAATAATAAATCCTATTTTGTTCATATCATACAGCAATCCCATCAGTGCCGCTCCACCAAGCAAAGCCAAGCCATAACTGGTGTTAAAAACCCCATAGCCGGTACCCCGTTTATTAAAAGGTGTAATATCTGCTATGGCTGAACGCATTACAGTTTCATGAGTACCCATAACAATGCCAAAAACGATCATGCCAATAACGATGAGTATTGTTGAATGGCTCAAGGTGAGGAATGGCAAAAACAGCGTGATGAACGGAATTGCCATCAAAACCAGAAGACCTCCAGTTCTCATTTCCGTCCTAATTTTTAATCGATCATAAGCTTTGCCAATAAACAGCGCTGTAGCAGCATCGACAATCATGGCTACTGAATACAGCAGAGTTATGTTTCCGTCTGACATCAGGTTATTCGCTTTCAAGTGGTAACCCACTGTGCTGAAATTGACAAATCCCAACGTACAGAAAAACGTAAAGGCTGTATAGATCCAAAATATCGGCTTAAGGTGCTCTGAATAAAACTCTTTTTTTACAACAGCAGGTATAAGATTGTCGCGTTTAATCCTCCTGTAGGCATATATCAGAAATATCATCAGAATTGCGAATGGAACAAATAACGCTTTATACCCTAACTGGTACTGTGCAATGCCGTTCTTCCCCGTAAAATAAAACACCATAGTAAAAATAAGGGGTCCGATAAATGCTCCAATCTGGTCCAAAGCTTCCTGAAGGCCGAAGGCAAACCCAACCCCGACTTGATTTTCTGCAACTCCGGAAAGGATTGTATCCTTAGCAGGACTTCGCAGCGCTTTCCCGATTCGCTCCATCAAAATAAGAACAACAAGAATATTCCAGTTCATCGTAAATCCTATCAGGGGTACAATCAAAAGCATACCGTAGCCTAGGAACATAAAAAGCCAGTATCTGCCGCTCTTATCGGATAAAACTCCGGCAACGAGTCTTAGAAAATATCCAAGGAACTCACCGATACCAAAGACCAGACCGACCTGAGCAGCGCTGATTGTCAGTAAATTTAAGTACTGACTGTTGGCGCTTCTTGCAGTCTCATAGACCACATCCCCCATCATACTGATAATACCGAATATGATGATCACCGTAACAGCCGGGGTAAAACGATTTTTGGATTGAGTACTCATAAGCTAATAACCTTTCCTTGTGTTCCTTATGGCTTTATTTCAAATCTATGTAATCTACAAATTCTTCATATAATCCGTTAACGAGGCTCCAGGCAGTTTACGCTGCTTTTGCAGCATATTTGCCCATATTGCATTGCCTTGAGCTTCGGTTATCAGGCCGCCATGTAAGGCTTCAACCAAAATATCCGCCGTTGTAATGTGCTGCAGCCCATACTTTTTAACATACGGAACAATATCACGAAGATTATTGCTCGCCACTATGCCGTTATTTTGTTTGGCTAAAACAATTGCAGCAGCTTCCCCGCGCCCAATCACCCTAAAGCCTTGCTCTGGATTTGAAGTCAATGATATGTAGAGCATATGTTCTTCAGTGCCGGCCATTATCTGCCCTATGCTGACATATCCGGAACCAATAAGTGTATCGGTCTTCTGCTTCAAATGCGGGACGAATGGTTTTGACAACTCATCATAAACCTGCTGGGGAACAATGATTTTGCCGCCGTAAAGCTTGACCAATATATTCTCATTCCCTACCCATAAGAACGCAGAAAGGCAGTCAGTATCAATAAACAGCTTATTAGTCATATCTTTCTACCTCTGCTGCGTCAAGGCCGTAGACAATATCCGGCCGGAAGGCATCCATCAAAAGTTCTTCATATTTGCCATCAGATATAATATCTTTTTCTTTAAGCTCTTCTGCGAGCTTGATGTAGTCGCCGGTTGTCATATACCGCTTATTTTCCGGCAAAGGCAGGTAAAGAGAGGCATCATAACCAAGCCTTAAGGCAGACTTAATTACATTGGATTTCATGGTCTCAGCAAATTCCCTGCTGATATATCCATCGTTAATCAAGCGAAAAAGCGTGGCCTGCCTGCTCATTTGAAAATACTGTTCAATCTTTACCACGTCTTCGGCTGCTAAAGTCATAGGTTTTTTCTTTAAAACATCTGTTATAAAGGATTTTAGGGCATCATAGGGCGCTAAAAAATATGATGCAAAAGCATCTGCTTCTTTTTCAGTCTCTGGCTTGTCTGCCTCAATATTTTGTTCACAGACAGTGCTTACGAACCCATCCTGTATAAATAGATGGTATAACTCATGTGCTGCGGAATAGCGTTGCCGTCCATAAGAAAGAGTGGAATTAATAGCCATAACCATATCGTCAGCTGACTTTATACACATGCCGCTGATGCGTTCCGAAAAAGGATAAAATATCAAGGTGAAATTGTCCAATCTTCCCAGAATGGCAAAAATATCAAGGGGAGACATGGCGTCCTCCCCCAGACGTTTTCTGAGCATCACGGCTTCGGAATTTAATTCAATCTTTTCTTTCACGAATGTGCCACCTCTAATAGCTGCCGCATTTGCTTCAAATTCAAAGCAATTTTATTAATATCGGAAATTGCGGCCAGATCGTCTTTGCTGATCGACGCAGCTCTAAAAGCAAACTGCAAGTGCTTTATATCATCATTCCCATCTGATAGTTCGTCGAGAGTACAGCCGAATAAACAACAAGCCTTCTCTAATGCGTCAACGCTTAGCTGCCTCTCTCCTTTTTCACATTTGGAAATGTAACTTTGATCTACATTTAAAAAAGCAGCTAACTGCGCCTGATTTAAACCGCTTCTTTCCCGCAAAGTTTTTAGTCTATTCCCTATGCCATTTATAGCGATCATTTATTTTCACTCCCTTCTACGTATATTATATGTCCTCGCTGTCATAAAATAAACATTTATTTTTATGTTTTTTATGACAAGGTAGAGGACAAAATATTTTCTAAATTGATCTATTGGTAGTTTAGCCCTGCCCGTAGTCATATATCGCTTGTTTTCGGGCAAAGGCAGGTAAAGAGAGGTATCATAACCAAGCCTTAATTACATTGGATTTCATTGTCTCAGCAAATTCCCTGCTGATATATCCATCGTTAATCAAGCGAAAAAGCGTGGTCTGCCTGCTCATTTGAAAATACTGCTCTATTTTCACAACATCTTCTTCTGACAAATTCGAACAAATAGGGCCAAGGCTTGGTTAAAGCTATTTCCTAATATTGGTATAATCACATCACCTGCAACTAGTTTAAATCAAATCTTCTTCAGAAATAGTAGTTACGCTTCAACCTTATCAGAATAATGGTTATATCGGGCCCCAATTTTCTTATATTGCCTTCTTCCTGTTTTTTTACAATGAAAGTCTCTGGTCATATATTCCGTAATATTTGCTGCTTCCAACAACCTAGAAGCTCGTCCATCATTTGAGTATAGATAATTACATATTTTGGCCCAAATACGTTGTATTTCAAGAAATTCTTTGTAATGCTTTTGGACGTTACTGTGATATTTCTCTAATTCAATTGCTATATTCATAAATTCCTTCCTATTAAAGTAATTACACAATTTAGGCAATGTTTCACCTAGCTGTTGCCTCATCTGTTCAATTTTATCTTCGTAGACATTTCGTTGTGTTATATATAGCAGAAGTGGTTTGTATCGAATCCAGCCAATACAAGCATTGTAGAAGCGGGTTATAATTTGCTCTGAATCTGCTTTAACGTATCGAAGGTTGATAGGCAATACTCCATCAAGCAAATGATTATAGGTAGAAAATCCGTCATGGAATGTATAACACGGTACCCGGATCACCTTGTGTTCGCTCAGACAGGTGCTTAAAAAAGTGTCTTCACCACGTGCACCGGGCGGATTATAGAATGGCTTGACTCTAAGGAGATCGGTCAGGTTAATACAGAGGTTCCCTCCGGAAATAAATTTACAATGATTGACTTCCTTAACCTCCTTTGTTACATCGCTGGTGAGCACCTGCGTATCGGCATAAGTAATACTGCCATTATTCATTATCATTCGTATTGAATCCCAATTAATGATATCGTTGCTTATAGCTTCTATAAATGTAGCAAAATCCTTCTCAGTCAGAACGCTGTTAAATTCCACATACGGAATGGGAGATACATACCCACAATGATAGCCATGAGTGATATCAGCCTGTCTTATATAGCGCAAGTGAGTTTTTATAACATGCTGACCACTCCATACAACGTTCGGGCGTGTCCTGGTTACTGCCAGTGGATATTCGTCATCATCCAGGAAAATAAGATAATCTATGTTGTTTTTTATCGCAGTATAAAGGATAGAATTACGCTGGGCTGCATATCCACTTCCAAAAATCCAAGTTTCTTTTTTATCGATAACATTTTTCCGCACAAGATGCTGGACTTCCGCTTTCATCTCATCTTTACCTATAAAATAGGTATTATCTATCAGATCAAGCACTTCTTGTTTTATTTCAGTATAATCTTGTGGTTTGGTATTTGAATACTTTAAATCATAAGCAACTAAAAGGTTTAGACCGATATCTTTTCTTTCAGCCAAACCACATTCCCGCCAGTTGTAAACATAACTTTTTAAAACCTTTCGAAAGCTCTTACGTCCTGTTGCAAAACCTATTCCTACTTGAATGTTTTTGTTCAACATCATCAACCTCCCCAACCATTATTAAAAACATTCAATAAAGAATAAGAATCGTTAAACATCTGATATGGAAATTTAGAACAAAACCGCTGTCAATCCACCCCTTTTCTTAATTTACTTGCATATTTTCGCATATCTCTGCTGGTTCGAAGACGTCTTCTCAATCGCCTGAATATTTCCACCAGTTTTATTAATTTGATTTAAAAATAACGTTCCAAGAAGTAGCCTGTCTTTTAATGGAATTCTATTCCAGACATAACCCTTAAATAAATCTCTGACCAGAAATATCTCGTCTTCTTGAAGGTTATAAGTTTCTTTTATAGCTTCGTCCAATAATTCATTAACATCAACCACGACAAACACCCCCTTTATCATCATTATTAACATTGTTGTTATCAACATTGTACTACTATTCCGCATATTGTCAATCATACAAAAAGACCGCCAATCAAGGAGCATTTATCCTCAACTGGCGGTTGCCATGTTCCCCTAATTCTCAATTTCAACCTCTACACCTGACTTAAATTCCACCGTCAGCCTGTCCTCAAATACCGTTACCTTCTCCACAAGCCGCCTGACCAGCTTATCATCAAACTCTGTAACCACACCGCTTTGCCCCCGCAGGAATTAGTTCATTTCTGCAATACGCTGGCGTCTGTTTTGCCGTTCGGCATTGTGTACCATTGTGTTTTGCTTGATTTCCCGCAGGCGGTAGATTTCGTCCGCTACCTTTTCATAGTCGGCTTTTGAGTGAGCAAGGCGCAGCAGCTCCTCTTGCAATTCATTGAGCTTGGCATCAATATCACCGGTCTCTTTATCGTATTCCACAGACAGCACCGTCTCTATATTCTGCTTCAGCGTTGCCATAAATCCATCCCGATCAGCAATAACCAGATTGATCGCTTTGGTTATTGCATTCTGCAGTTCGCCGTTTTGAAAACGGAAGGCAAAGCCCATCTTGACGTTCTGACTGAGTGACAACGACTCCTGCTGGGCTAGCGACGCCATGATGGTAAGCAGAATCTCACCCTTGCTATCCAGCGTGTTGATATTCTCTTTCTCGAAAAACACGGGAATGCCGTTTATGAATTCAAATTCAGCGGCTACGCTGTGGGATACGGTAATCCGCATGATAACCTGCCGCATCATCTCACCGTCGATTTTATCCGGTGTCTTTTGTAAAGCGGCAAGCAGCTTCTCGGTCTGGTATTCAAAATCATCCACTGTTACTTGTGAGTATACATACTCTGCTTGCTTGAACGGGTCCGCAAAGCGCTGTTCAATCTGTATCCGCGGGGCAGGCGGTTTTTCCTTTAATGCCGCAATATCCAAGGTACGGATAATTTCCATGAAGGATGTTTCCAACACCGTTTCAGGTATCATCGGGCTGTTGCAGCACAGGCGACCCTTCACAATGCGCCGGCGGCATCTCCAGCGTTCCTTGCCGTCATCTTGGTAACGCCGGTATTCGCTGCCGCACTCGTTACAAAAAATCTTACCCTCAAATGGTGATATCTCTGTCTTGTCATCAGCAAAATAATTCTTGTTTCTGCCCAGCGCTTCCGCACGCCGTCTACGCTCATCCTGCGCTTTGTTCCAAAGTTCTTTTATGATAACGGGGTAGAAATCATCGCCCAGGTAACGCTTATCAGCAAGCATGCGGCCCAGCGATGTGTGTCTGCGCTTTATGCCCAGCTTATCCCCTGCTGCCTGCAGCGACATACCGCCTACATACTCTGTGAACAACCTTCTGACCTGCAGGGCTTTATTATCATCAATTACTGCTTTACCGTTTTTAATGCTGTATCCGTAGGGGGGATGCGCCATTCACCTCACTATCCTTTCCCTTAAAACTAAACCGCATTTCAATTTGAACCCCAGCTCGACCGGAGAAAATACCGTAATCCCGCTGACAAACCTTTCAAACAGCCCATTGTCAAATTCCTCGATAATACCGCCATCCTTGGCCAGGTATTTATAAAGCTCCTCTGCTTCAGTAACTGCGGATTGTTCACCGGCTAATGAATTTAAAAACGCAGTTTTCTGTTCCTTGAGTCTGGCCGCTTCCAGTTCCGCTTCCATCTTTTCATAGGCGGCAACGTCCTTAGCTGAAAGGAGCCCGTTAGGTCCCCGTTTGCTGTCGAGAAACGCCTTGCGGTTTCCCACACCTTGGCTCTTTTCTCCCGCAGTTCTAAAATTTTGCTCATTTATGAATCCCTCCTTAAAATCTCAAGAGGTCAAGCCTCTTTTCCAGCGCGGCGATGTCTGTTCCGCTGGGTTTTTCCTGGCGTGGCAGTTTGGCTAGAAGCGAGTTGACCACCGCCATTTTGCTGAAGATTACTCCCTCGCTGGCTGGAACAGCGTTGCTCTCCGGCATAAACATGATCTGATCGGCAAAGCCCAGCTCCACCGCTTTTTTAGCATTGAACCAGCTCTCCGCGTCCATAAGGTGCGAGATCTTGGCTCTGGAAAGGCCGGTTTTCAGCTCATAGGCGTTGATGATGCTTTCCTTGACCTCGCTTAACATGGCGATGGCCTTTTCCATCTCCTCCGCGTCGCCATAGGCTATGGTCATGGGATTGTGGATCATCATCATGGAGACTGGGGACATTAAGACTTCACTCCCCGCCATGGCAATAACCGAGGCCGCGCTGGCTGCTATGCCGTCGATTTTTACGGTGACTTTGCCTGGGTAATCCATCAGCAGGTTGTAGATTTGGCTGGCCGCAAAAACATCACCGCCCGGAGAGTTGATCCAGACGGTGATGTCGCCGCTTTCGCTAAACAGCTCTGTTTTAAAAAGATGCCGGCATCAGCCAGCTTGGTCATGTTACCGTTGATAAGGTAAAGATCACCACCCAGTTCCTCAGGTATGCGGTTTAAATTTTCCAGTTCCCTAATGTCATTGGCGGACATCCAGCCGTTTTGCCGGCCGATCGCATAGCCGTTCATCCGGCTCTGGTAGTCGCCCCGCAGCAGCCCGTCCACATTGAATTTGATGAAGAAATCCCCTTTTTCAGATGGTGATAAAAGCGCCCTTTGCATGGCCTGCTCCCAGCGCACTACCCAGGGGTCTAAGGTGTATTTCACAAATTCCAGGCTCTGCTGCTCGATATTAGAAAAGCTGGACTTCTCAAGGTCGCCGATCATATGCGGCGGTATCCGGAAAATCCGAGCGATCTCATTGATCTGGAATTTTCTTGTCTCCAAAAACTGGGCCTGCTCGGGCGGTATGCCGATGGGCTGAAACTTCATTCCTTCCTCTAAAACCGCTATCCGGTGCGCGTTGCCGCTGCCCTGGTAGACTGCGTTCCAGCTTTCCCTGATTCTAGCCGGGTCTTTTACTACTCCGGGATGCTCTAAGACTCCGCCGGGGCTGGCGCCATTGGCAAAGCACTTGGCACCATATTCCTCGGTAGCGATAGCCATGCCGATAGCGTTCTTGGCCATGGCGATAGGTGAATAACCCACCAGGCCGTCGAAGCCGAGCCCGGGAATATGCAGGACATCCTCCGGCCTTAAGATTACATACCCGCTATCCTTCCGGTATTCGTAATAGAGCTGCCCATCAGTTGTCCTGTCCACCGTCACCCTATCCGGCAGCAGGGGGTAAAGGGCCAGCACCCTACCGCGGCCATCCCGGATAATCTGGGCATAGGCGTTGCCCCATAACAAAAGATGACTCATAAGTGTCTCACGGAACACAAACGAAGTCATCTCCGGATTAGGCTCGTCATGGAGCAGATAATATAGCTGGTGGCTGGCTGCCTTCTCCTTGCCGCCGGCTGTGTACTTATATACATGCAGCGGCAGGCTGGCGATGGTTTCCGCCAGGATCCTGACACAGGCGTATACCGCGGTGGTCTGCATGGCGGTTCTTTCGTTCACACTCTTGCCGCTTGAGGTGCTGCCGAAGAAAAAGCTGTAGGTACTGCCCCACAGGCTGTTTTTCGGCTTATCCCTTGCTTTGAACAACCTAGGAAATATGCGCATGGGCATCACTCTCCTTGAATAACTCGCCGTTTCCGGAGGCTATGTAAAAATATCTTCTCATCTTTGACAGTTACAAACTATAAAAAGGCTTGAAAACCCTGTATTTGCAAGGAGTTCAAGCCTTTTTTGT
>MVQK01000059.1 GCA_002067515.1 Pelotomaculum sp. PtaB.Bin013
TTGATGGAGATCAAAGCGGTAGCACCAACACCGATCAGGAGAGCCAACGACAGCAAAATCACCATGATGGGGAAAGCAACCGTGGTCGCAGCAATGGCTAGAGTGCACCCCGCGTCCCACGAATATCCGGTCGACTATGTTATACAGGGCGTTGCACAGCATACCAACAATTGCGGGCCAGGAAAACTGCCACAGCAGCTTTTTAATGCTTTGGGTCGCCAATATTTCGCTTTTCATGTTCATCCTTCTCCTATAGTTTCTTCATAAATTCCACGGAAAATTGCAGGCATTCTATAAATCTTTGTAATTCCCGGTCATCGACTTTGTCCAACATAGATTCCAATACCTTGGTGTGCCCTGCTCTAATCGTGGCTATCGCTTCACAGCCGGCGTCACTAAGTAGTATCTGAAATTTGCGCCGGTCGTCCGGGTCATAACCCCGTATTACCAGGCCCTGCTCTTCCAGTTGGTCAATCAGGGTGGTCACGCTTCCTTTCTCCAGATCCAGCTTCCGGCCGATCTCAGTCAAGGTCAAGGATTGGAGGTAGGATAAAATGCCCAATATCTTGAAATGATTCTTTTTCAGCCCTAAAAAAGAGCCATCCTGCTGGCGAAGGCGCAGCATAAATTTTTCCTGAAATAGTCCTAAAAAGTTGAACAGCAGATCGTGTAGATCGAAATCCTTGGACTGGTTCATGTCATCACCCCATTTGTTTAGAATAATAATAGTAAGAATATTGACTGTAAGAATTCTAACTTTATGTTAGCATTGAAAATCCCTTTTGTCAAAATAATCTCCTCCGACGAGGGCGAAGGAGTGCCCGGAGGGTAAGTGCTGGTATGCGCAGCAGATTGGCACCAGGCCCCGAAGGGCATTCCGTTATTTCTGGAAACATAGAGGATAGTGGATTAAGAAAGGTCCGGAGCCTGTTCCTGCAGCGGGAGAGGGGCTTAGATAATATTCTGATTACAGCCGGTGCCGAGGGAAATCACAAGTCCGAACAATACAATGTTGCTGATGCATTGGCTGTATACAACAGCATAAGAAAATAATAAGTTCTTCATAAGAATTTATTAAGATTTTGATAAGTTGAAATTCCAACATCGCCTGTCTGATTTCGGTAAGATGAAATTGCCAATGCATGGACAAATAGGGTGGTAAAGATGAGAACTGGAAAATTAAAAACTAATAACGGCTGCCTGGCCTGGCTTATCCTCGGGCCCAGCCTGCTGGGTTTTTCTCTTTTTTATTTGCTCCCGTTTGTCACCGGCTTTTACTATTCCCTGGTGGACAGTCCCATTAACGGTACTTTTGTTGGATTACATAATTACGGCGCTTTGTTAAAAAACCCGAGCTTTTTTTTAGCTCTGGCGAATACAGCCAAGTTTACTTTAATCTGTGTACCTCTTAATATGATTCTCTCCCTGGGAGTGGCCTTGTTATTGAACCAAAAATTACAGGGCCGGAACCTGTTTCGCACCATCATGATAACTCCTTTGGTGGTACCCGTAGCTTCGGTAGTTTTGGTCTGGCAGGCTTTCTTTGATTTAAACGGCGTTTTAAATTCCCTGATCCATGCCCTGGGTTACCCGCCCGTGGATTGGATGAAAACCAACTGGTCCAGGGTGGTGATCCTGGTGGTTTATTTATGGAAAAACATTGGTTACAGCGTAATCTTGTTTCTGGCCGGATTACAAAATATACCGGCTGAATACTACGAAGCGGCCAGGATCGACGGGGCAAGCCGCCGGCAGGAGTTTTTCCGAATAACCCTGGTTTATTTGACCCCCACGACTTTTTTTGTTTTTGTTATCTCAATTATCAATTCATTTAAAGTGTTTCGGGAGACGTATCTTATCTCCGGAGAATATCCCCATAACAGCATCTATATGCTGCAGCACTACATGAACAATATGTTCATGGCTCTGGATTACCAAAAATTGACTTCTGCGGCCTTCATTATGGCTGCCTTTATCGTGGCCGTCGTTTTACTGCTTTTTATCGTGGAGAGAAAGATCACCAACATGATTAATTAGAATCTCAGGAGTCAGAAGTCGGGAGTCAGGAGTGTAAAGACCCTGAAGGAATGCAAGAAAGCCTACTGCAGGATGAAAAATAACTTTTTTCATGGGTAGTAACAAACTTAGAACCGGCGATAGGGGTGTGTGTGTTGAATCGTAACCACCGAATAAAAAATATACTCCATATTACAGTTTTACTGGTACTGGCTGTCATATTCATTTTTCCCCTGGCTGTAACCGTCACCAATTCATTTATGAGTGAACAGGAAATCGCCAATAATTATGACCCGGTGACGGACAAAAACTTAAGCAGCTATAACGATGACACCGCGAATCACTTCGCCCGGTTCCAGCTTATACCCGACGTGGTGGTACTGAAGCAGTATTATAACGTACTCATTAAAAAGACTCAGTTTCTTTTCATGTTCTGGAATTCCGTGCTGATTACCTTCCCTATCGTCATTGGGCAAACGATTGTTGCAACCCTGGCTGCCTATGCCTTTGTCAAACTGAAGTTTAGGGGCAGGAATTTCTTGTTTATTTTGTATATCATTGTGATGCTGATGCCATTCCAGGTAACTCTTGTGCCCAATTATTTAATGGCCGGCCAGCTTGGCCTGCTCAATAGCCACTGGTCCATTATCTTTCCCGGCATCTTCAGCACCTTTGGCGTATTTCTTTTAAAACAGTATATGGAGCAAATACCGGACTCCTATATTGAAGCAGCCCGGGTGGACGGAGCCAACCAGCTCCAGATTTTCCTCAAAATCATCGTGCCCATGTCCAGGGCCGGCATAGCAGCCATGGCCATACTTGTTTTTATCGATAACTGGAACATGGTCGAACAGCCGTTGATTTTTTTACAGGATGCGGCCAAACAGCCTCTTTCACTCTACCTTTCCAGAATCATCGACGGTGAAAAGGGATTGGCCTTTGCCGCGTCCACTTTATATATGATGCCGGTGCTACTGAACTTCCTTTACGCCGAAAAATACTTGCTGGAAGGGATCCGGCTTTCTGGAATCAAAGGCTGAGCAACTAGTGCCTTGCTTTTGTGTCGCTGCACTAAGTCAGGAAGGGAGACAGAAAATTGCAGAATGAAGCAATTGCGAATGATGCGCAAAGAAAAAAAGTGATCGGAAAGTTGAGCCTGCTGTTCCTAATGGCGATGATCGGGTTAACTTTCTTCTCCAATACCATCAATAACTTTACTCTGCCCAGGGTCCAAACGGCCCGGCCGACGAACGGGGCTTTAATCAAAGAAATATTCGGTGAAGGGACGGTCGAGGTCAAATCAACCCGGGAGGAATACGCTGATGCCAATTTGCGAGTAAAGGAGGTCATGGTGGAGCAGGGGGACATGGTTAGCAAAGGACAGCCTATTATTAGCCTGGACGTGGACGGCCTGAAGTCGGATTATCAGGATGAACAGGCCCGCTACCGGCAGCTGCAGCTATCCCTGGCAGGGGCCCGGGAAGAGCAGGCGCAAAAACAAAGGGATTACGATAACCTGAAGTACCTGTTTGATAATGAAGCTGAAACGGCGGTAAACCTGCAGAATGCCGAAAAGAACCTGGGGGACGCGAAAAGAAACTGTGAGAACATTCAGCTTAACCTGGAAATACAGGCCAGAAAGGTATATACGCTGGCCAGGCAGGTGGCAAACAATGGCGTATATACAGCGCCCGTGGGCGGCATGATCACAGAACTGAATTTCGCCGAAGGGTCCATGACCAACAACTCCCTGCCCCTGTTTAAATTGGCCGATCTCCGGCAGGGGTTCCGGCTGATAGTGCCAATTGACAATGATCTGGTTGATTATGTCAAGCCCGGAGATACGGTAAGTGTTAATATTCTCTCCCTGGGAGATAAAAAGACCGAGGGAAAAATTGACAAGATCGTGGAAAACAGCCAGCACAACGGAGAAGAAAAGGATTTGTGGATCGACGTGTCTCTGGAAGGCCTGACGGGCGGTGAAAAGGAAGAAATTTATTTAAGCAAAAAAACAAAGCCTTACGCCACCCTCGTACCCAACAGCGCGGTTTATAACGACAGCAGCGGCTCCTATATCTTGGTCCTGAAATCAAGAAAAGGACCTTTGGGCACGGAGAACTATTTACAAAAAGTTGAAGTGAACGTGGAAGACAGCGATAATGAAAAGTCCGCTCTCACAGATATGGTGATGGACGAAATGGTGACGCAAAGCAATAAACCGGTGGAGGACGGGGATAGAGTTCTGAAGGAGGCGGCAAATTGAAACCGGCCCAATCAGCCTATCCGGCCTATCTTATTCTGGCCCTGGGCATATTGGTTTTAACCTGGAGCACCGTCCTGGGGTCATCCCTGCCCGCCAAATTGGCGGATCTTGGCGGCCTGCACAAAACCAACAAAATCACCGCCACCTGGCTGAGCAATTCCCATCAGCCGGAGGCCGCCTCTTTTTCTCTGGAGAAAATGAGGCAGTTGGCTCAATACGACCTCCGGGACAATGATCTGGCTTACGCCATGGAAGCTTCAACTTCTGCCGTCTATCAAAAAAACCAGAGTCAGGCTCAGGTGCTGGGGGTGAATGACAGGTATGATCAATTCCATCAAATAAACCTACGATCGGGCTGTTTTTTAACTTCCGGCCAGGAAAACCAACAGGTTGCCGTAATTGATGAGGATCTGGCCCGGGCTCTTTTTCAGAACTGCAATGTGGTGGGCCTGGAGATAGAACTGTATGGCCGGAAATTTAAAATAGTCGGGGTGGCCGGGAATGACTGTTCTCTGATCGGAACTTTGACGGACAAGGGATACGGCACAGTGTACATACCGGTGAAAAAGCTGCTGGAACTGGAGGCGGATTCCCGAATAACCTCATTGGAATTGGAAACAAAGGATGCCGGCACCACGGGCCGCAATGCCGCTGTTTTGGAAACGGCCCTGGCCTCAATCGGCCAGGACCCCGCCAACTACAAAATCATCGATTATAACGTGGCGGGTCTCCTGATGGAACAAGAGAACCTGCTGCGCAATTTCGTGGCGGGGGCGGTGGCAATTGTGATAATTTTCGGCCTGCTCAGGCGAAAAATAAGGGTTATTTATCATTGCTGCCGCCTGAGACTCCGGGATAAATATTGGTCAGAGATGATCAAGGGGGACGCCGCCAGGCTTGTGCTTGGTATGGCGGAGGTATTAGCGCTTGTTGCAGTGATGCTGCTGCTATGGAAATTAATCAGGTTTACCTTATATATTCCGCCGGAAAACATACCCGATGAACTTATTGATGTTTCATTTTGGGCCGACCTCATTAAAAACGGGATTCAAGCCGGGCTGCAAAGCGCCGGATATGTAGCGCCGCCCGGAGAAGTTCAGTTGAATGTCCTCAATACCATTCAGAACTGGAACTTATTTTTAAACATCTTCCTTGGTTGGCCGCTGTTTTTGCTGGGGCTTTACCAGATCAAGCTGTTGGGGAAAAAACTGCTCAAAGTTGAAGTGTTCTGCGTCGTTTTTATGCTGGCCGTCTTAAGTCTGGGCACCATCTTGCTATGGATAATAAAAATGCCTCCCGTCATAGAGACCGGGGAGGTGTTGCTGGTATTCAGCTCTATATTTTTAACCGTAGTTACAAAAAAAGGTCAGGGGACACACCTGCTGAAGTCTTGGTATTTCTGCATGGACAGGAATGTCCCCAACTAATAGGAGGGCAGCGGATGGCGAGTTTATATCTGAAAAATCTATCTAAGACCTACCCCGGCAGGGTTACGGCAGTCAGGGATTTCTCTCTGGAAATAAAGGATCAAGAATTCTTAATCCTGGTAGGTCCCTCCGGCTGTGGCAAAACAACCGTTTTAAGGATGATTGCCGGACTGGAGGAAATTTCATCCGGTGAATTATATATTGATGACCGGCTGGTTAATGACGTGGCTGCCAAGGACCGGGATATCGCCATGGTTTTTCAAAATTATGCTCTTTATTCCCATCTATCGGTCTATGACAATATGGCTTTTGGACTTAAGTTGAGAAAGATACCCAAGGCTGAAATCAGGAAAAATGTGCAGGAAGCGGCCAGGATTCTTGCACTTGAAGATCTTCTGAAACGCAAACCCAAGGAACTTTCCGGTGGGCAAAGGCAAAGGGTGGCCCTGGGACGGGCTATTGTTAGGAAACCCAAGGTTTTCCTGATGGATGAGCCTCTGTCCAACCTGGATGCGCGGTTGAGAGCCCAGATGAGAATAGAAATTGCCAAGCTCCATAAAAATCTGCAGACAACTTTTATATATGTAACCCATGATCAAACCGAAGCCATGACCATGGGCACCAGAATCGTGGTGATGAAGGATGGCCTGATCCAGCAAATTGACAGCCCGCAATCCATCTATGACCACCCGGTCAATATGTTTGTGGCCGGTTTTCTCGGCAACCCCGGGATGAACTTTCTGGAAGTTTTAATTATAGAGCAAAACGGCTGTATTTTTACCAAACTGGCCGACGCCCTACTGCCTGTTCCCACTGCCGGGGGACAAAAGTTAAAAGAGCAAGGGTATCTGGACCAGGAAGTGGTCCTGGGGATAAGAGCGGAGCATCTCTGCGGAAGCGGAGATTTTTTGGACCGCCATCCCGAGTGTGCTTTGCGCGGGAGGCTGGAGTTTACCGAATTGAGAGGGGCTGAAACTTACCATTATGTAAGTATAGCCGGCAGAGAGGTGGTTGTCAGGGTGAGTCCGGAGTTGCGCGCCAAAACCGGACAGGAAGTCAGGGTGGGTTTTAATATGTCCAAGGCCCATTTTTTCGATCAGGAAAGTGGGGTGAACGTCTCCCTACTGAATTCTGGCTCCTGAATTCTGAATACTTAAAGAAAAGGGGTGTCTTGATGATAAAAAAGAAATGCGGAGTTATCCTAAGCCTGGTTCTGGTCCTCGGCCTAGGGGTATTTACCGCCGGCTGCGGCAATACTCAGGCTGCCAGGGAAGCTAATAATCCTGATTCCCTGACCATTGCGGTTGTGACCAAAGATATGTACCTGGATACGGCAGTAAAAAAGTTTGAGGAACTTCATCCCGGCGTCAGTGTGGAAGTGAAAGAATACACCTCCAGTACTTCGGAAAAAGGTGAAGGTGTCAGGGCGGCAGATCCCGGCGATATTGAAAAATATGTCACGACTATGAATACCCAGCTCATGTCCGGGCAGGGCAGCGATATCATTTTATTAAACGACCTGCCCTATCAGACCTATGCGGATAAGAATCTTTTAGTTGACTTGGGCGGGCTGATGCAGTCGGATCAAAGCTTCGACAGTGGCAAATACTACCAAAATATTTTCAAGGCTTTAGAATATAAAGATAAACTATATGGGCTGCCGGTTAATATCGGTATCGATATGATTGCCGCCGATAGAACCTTACTGGATAATTCCCAGGTGCAAATCGACGATAGCAACTGGGATTGGAACGATTTTGTCAAGACGGCGGAAAAGGTCATTAACGACAACCAAAACGGGGGAACCCAGGGGATGTATGCCTTGGCCGGGATGGATGAAAAAAGACTGATTGCGACTCTGGTTAAAGAAAACTATGACAACCTGGTCGATCCGGAGAAGAAAACAGCCAATTTTACCGGCCAAGAATTTCTTGATTTACTGAACCTGAGTAAATATCTGATTGACCACAAACTGGTTAATACGGATACAGCCCAGACCAACATTATGGACATGGCCTCCCGGGGTAAACTTGTTTTTAATTTCACTTCTCTTAGAGGGTTTTGGGACCTGCAAGTGGCCAAGGCGATTTTCAGTGAGGGTGTTCAGCTTTTAAAGCCCCCCGGAAACGTATTCTTTTCCACGGACTCCATGTATGGGATCAGCAGTAAATCAGCCCATCAAGAACTGGCCTGGGAATTTTTAAAATTTTTGGTCTCTGATGATATGATGACTCAGGGAGGAATGCCGATTAATAAGAGTGTGCTTCCCCAGATTGCCCAGAATTTCACCCAGGCTATACAAAAAAATGGTGGGAGAATGAGAATTAAGGACGACGGCATCCCTTGTCAATCTATAACACTGCAACCCCCCACGCAGGAGGATGTCGATTATATGGAAAACCTGCTGAGTCAAGCGAACGTCTACATCGGAACGGACCAGAAGATTATTTCCATTGTTCAGGAGGAAACCGCGGCCTTCCTTACAGGACAGAAGACAGCGGAGGCGACTGCCCAATTGATTCAGGACAGGGTGAGCACATACTTAAATGAATAATACAATGTTACTGATGCATTGGCAGTGTACAACAGCCTAGGAAAAGAATAAGTTCTTCATAAGAATTTATTAAGATTTTGATAAGTTGAAATTCCAACATCGCCTGCCTGATTTCGATAAGATGAAATTGTCGAATCGGACAGGCTTTTAACATTCCTGAGGAGTGATTGTTATGAAAAGAATAAAAGTTGCCGTTTTATTCGGCGGATGCTCTACAGAGTATGAGGTTTCTCTTCAATCCGCCTATTCTGTAATAACGAACCTAAATCCAAATAAGTATGAAACCATATTGATTGGAATCACTCGGCAGGGAGCTTGGTTGAGATTTTTTGGTGTACTTGAAAAAATTCAGAATAACACATGGATGGATGGCGGTGATTGTGTTCCGGCGATTATTTCTCCTGATCGGAATATTCACGGACTGCTCGAATTTCGTGGTAATAAAGTGATTGCAACCAGAATTGATGTGGCGTTTCCTGTTCTGCATGGAAAAAACGGCGAGGACGGAACATTACAGGGATTATTGACGATGGCCGGTATTCCTTTTGCAGGGTGCGGCACGCTTTGTTCCGCAATGTGCATGGACAAAGACATCGCTCATAAAATAGTGAATTTGGCCGGTATCAAAACACCTCCGTCCATTGTGCTGCGGTCCGGATTTACCGATGCCGAACTGTCAAAGCAGATTAGCTGTCTGACATTTCCTCTGTTTGTTAAACCGGCAAATGCTGGTTCCTCTTTTGGCATTACAAAGGTTTTCCAAAAGGACGAGTTATACGATGCAGTCACCGTTGCTTTTCAACATGACAATAAGGTCATCATAGAGGAAGCCGTCGATGGTTTTGAGGTTGGCTGCGCCGTCCTTGGCAAAGATTCGCTTGCCATCGGCGAGGTTGATGAAATAGAGCTGTCTCATGGGATATCGGCGGTGTCACCTAGCACCGCTAGCGTCCTTTCCAGGGCTTCAGAGCGGGTGCGTGTGTCCGCGGTCGCTACGAGGCGATCGAGCATCAGCAGGCGCCGTGACGCAAGATCCTTGGCTGTGGATTCAATGACCGTCGCTAGGAGACCGGCAACCTGCCCATGCTCATTGCGAACAGGCATGTGACTGGGCCGGGGGCGTTCTAGAAGGCCCGGTTGTGGGTATTCTAGTGGGCGCGGTTTTCGGAGTGTTTAGTCTTCTTAAAGCCAGCAACCCACTATTTGCTGATCCGCTGGTATCAATAGTCCCACGGCTGTTTATCGGTCTGGCGGCTTATCTTGCTTTTATAGGTTTTAAACGGTTCAACCTTTATTTGGCCTGGATTGCCGCAGGAATTTTGGGTACTTTGACCAACACCGTCCTGGTTTTGTCTATGGCCTTATTCAGGGGTTACATTACTCTGGATGCTTTGACTGCCATCATTCCCCAATCCATCGCGGAAATGGTTATCGCCATCGTTTTGACTATTGCAATCGCCCGGGGGATTGACCTCTTTCAAAGTGGCAAGGAATCCTGGTACGCTGGTGAAGACGATACAGGTGTATTGGACAGCGATTACAAAGAATAATAACCATAACCTTTGCCGGAACAGGTCCGGCTGCCTGTCGTACAAGCAAAGAGCCCCCAGTTGGAGGCTCTTTGCTTTGTTCATTATTTGAAATACTTTATAACTGATTATACTGCCCGCGCGGGGTGTATTTGGTGTGCAGCAGTTCATGAGACTTATGCCCCAGCGGCTTCTCTAAAAATTCCTTGTACAAATACTGGACCGCGGGGTTCTCGTGGGATTTCCGCAAGGTCATGGCTTCGTCGGCGGTGTATATGCCGTCAATCCGCTGTTGCCTGATTTCATAGTTGGTCGGGATTGGCTGGCCGCCGCCGCCGATGCAGCCGCCCGGGCAGCACATGATCTCGATGAAGTGGTAGTTCGCTTCGCCGGCCTGCAGGGCGTCCAGCAGCTTCCTGGCGTTGCCCAGCCCGTGCGCCACGGCTACTTTTACGTCC
>MVQK01000060.1 GCA_002067515.1 Pelotomaculum sp. PtaB.Bin013
TCCTTCCCAGGCTCTTAAGCCCAGTGGATTACATAGCAGACAACTTGACCTTACAGTGGCGCGACCGCGTTGGATTTTCACCAACTTCTCTTAACCTGTTTTATATTATTGAATTATTTTACTAGTATTCTTCAAAATCAGGAAAAATCCTGCTGATTATTTAACTATTTAATTTTCAGCAGCCCTACTTCCGCGAGGCTGTCTTAACTACTTGCTTTAATATATTTTCCTGATAACGGTGGAAGTACCGGAGAAGCAAGGGGACGTTCTTTTTGCTTCCTTTTTCAAGCCTTAAAGACTATGCTTTGATTCAATCCAGTCACCCGTGCAATTTGCCGTTGCGTTGCTCCTTCAACAACCTTGATTCGCCTTAATATCTCATTACGTTTCCGCTTCTCAATGGTTCGCAATATCATTACAGATTCCCCATTCAGCATAGATTCAATCTCTGCTTTTACTTCACTATCTGTTTTCCTTTGTTTGATTTTATCATCAAGACATGTTTCCTGGGCTTCTATTTTCATATGCTCTCGAAACCTACGTATCGCCTCAGCCCTCTCTTCGGCAAATATCCCCAAAATGAAGCCGACATCGGTTAGACAAATCGGATTTTCATGCCTGCCATAATATGCCTGGATGCTGCTCCAGCAATAGTCTTCCGGTTTTCTTACCATCCCTGCTTTCACCGGGTTGTTATGAATATATCTGATAACTGTCAATAAGTATCCATCATCTTCAACGCATTCGCTTGCATAGCGCCCCTGGAATACGTGGCCGGTTCTTTGGTATTTCAGGTTATACCACCAAGCATAACTGGTGCCGATCCGTTTCATAATTTGAGGAATCTCTTCACTTTTCTCATGAATGAGCAGATGGACATGATTACTCATCAGGCAATATCCATACACCTCAAACTTGTCAGTTTTAACACGTTCAATAGTTATCAAAAAACGTTGATAATCATCTTCGTCGCAGAAGATGTCTTGCCGGTTGATTCCTCTCATTACGATGTGGTAAACTCGACTCTCACATCGTTCCCTTGCTTGTCTCGCCATTTCTATTCGCTCTTTCTAATTTTCTTTTATTATACCAAATAATTGCAAAGGAAGCAAAAAGAACGTCCCTTTGCTTCCCCTGCTGTTGTTTCTATTTGATTTCCAGTGTCCCTATTTCCGCGAGGTCGTTTAAACTGTTGGCTTTGATATATTTTCCTGACAATGTATACAGTACATCATTGATATAGATAATTCTATCGACGTTTTTGTCGCTGTCATACCAGTAGTTGCCCGCCTTCTTGTAGTCCTCGTCCGAAAGGTGAGAAATCCGTCCTTTCAGAGTGAAACCACTGGCAAGGTCTATGTTATAGACATAAGCGCCCTGATAAACAAACTGGCCATACGCGGGGAAGCCGGAATCCTGCACTTCACTGCCCTTTACCTCCATTAAGCTGACAGGGAAGGCCAGTAAATTCTTATCTTTGGAGAACAGCAAGGCTTTATGGTTGCGCAGCAATTCGGAATCAGTGCCCCGGTCGCCGATCTTCTCTTTGTACATTTCCACCGGGTTGCTTACGTCCGTCACATCAAAGATGGCCATTTTCATACCCGTGTAATAAGCCATGCTATTCGTTCCGCCGTTATTACCGCCCTTTTGCCCAAGCTCAATTGTGTCTTTCCCGAAGCCGATGATATGATTTTCGTCATAGGGGTGCAGGTAATCGCTATAGCCCGGTATTTTCAAAGCGCCAAGTATTTGAGGCCGGCCCGGCTCTTTTAAGTCGATCACGAAGAAGGGGTCAACCGTCTTGAATGTTACCATGTACCCGCGGTCTCCCACGAAACGCACAGAATAAATTCTTTCACCCGGCGCGATATCCTCCAACTTCCCGGATACATTCAGCCCGCTATCCAGGACGTATACATTATTCTTCGAAGTATATTCGCCGGTGCGCCATATGTCTCCACTGGTAGTGGCGATACGGAAGTAATCGTTATACTCATCCATGGAAAACTGGTTCAGAATGGTTCCCGGCACTTCGCCGCCGGCCGTGTAAGACAATTTTCCGTCATTCAAGGCAAACTTATAAACCTTGGTTTTATTGCTGTCAACATACCCGGGTTCAGGCAGCAGCCCGGTCTTACTATCTTCCAATATTCTATACTGGTAACTCGTTACCGCGACATACAGGTTTTTCATGGAAGCATAGATATTTTCACCGGAACCAAGGTAAGTGTTAACGTCTGCTTTTTCATCCGGCCTGTCTAAATTTATACCCGCGACAATCAGGTAATTTGGTTCCATGAAGCCGGGAAAGCATTTAATGCATGAATAATCTATGTCTACATAGGCATCGCCCGCAGCCGTATCACGGTAGAAAGGTTTGGGATCCTCTATCTCCTTTTGGGAATAATAATAAATACTCCTGTTAGCCAGCAGGTAAAACGCTTCGCCTATTTTCCGTGAAGAAACGTATCTTCCGTCCAGTTCCAACTCGCGCACCTGTTTAACAGCCGACTTATCGCCGATGTCATAAATAATTGCTTTCACCGTGTCACGCTGGTAGGGCGGCGGGTATATAAGCGAACTGATTTTCTTACTCGTTTCATTCATCGGCATGATCCCTGGAGGATTCTCCCGGTACCTGTAGGTTTGACCGATTACAATCAAGTACTTGTCATCCACGTACATTTCATTCGGAGCAAAGTTTTTATCAGTAAAATCCAGGGTGCTGATTATTTTCATATCACCGGCGGGGTAAGCAAGCGCTATTATGACACGCTGCCCCTTAACCAAATAAATATAACTGCCGTCAGTTTTAACTATATCCGCCTCGTCAACACCTTCTACCTGGACATTCGTCTTGGAATAGTCGGCATCATTCGCGGCGACTGACTGGTTGTTCGTAACCGCTGACTTTGCTGATTCTTGCTTCATCGCTCCCGTTCCCGCAGGAGCACCCACCATCACTCTTCTGTCATTGCTAGCCTGGGTCTGCAAATTTGCCAGAAGGCTTTTCAAGTTGTCATATGTACCCACTACCGGGAGGTCTGCGGCTTCTGGCGGTGGTCCGGGCAAGTTGCCGGGAGGTCCGATCAAAACAGCCTGAGTTGCTTCATCCCACTCTACTTCATATTTCAAAGCTTCAGCCAGCCAGCGGGCCGGTATAAACACCCGGTCGGACACGACCAGAGGAGCGACATCCATCGAGCGCTCCTGTTCACCCACATACAGCAAATTACTGCCCACGGTCAACCGGATCGCCGCGGCATCCGTGTCAAAAGTGACTGTCTGCGACATACCGTCCCAGGTGATATTATCATTTGAAATACCCAAAGCACGGCCGAGGTACCGCACCGGAACGTATACGCGGCCATCCCGGACAAATGGCGACACATCCGTGGCAATCGTTTGGCCGTCGTTGATATAAGTTTTTTGGTTAACTAAAAAAGTTGCCTGATGCTGATCCATGGCGCTGCCTTTTGGCTGAAGCCAGGGGATAAAGATTACTGCCAAGGCCAAAGCCACAATTAAAAAAACAAATTTTTTCATATTCAAACCTCTTTCATATTAACTTTACCTTTTAGACGTTAGATATGAAATAAAGGTTCATCAATCTTTTCCGTTTTTCCCTTCTGCCAGTTCTTTTGTCATCTTTAACATTTCAAGCCGTATCCAGCCACTAAAAGGCCTTATAACCAACCAGTAAATACGGAACAAAAATTTTGCCCGGCAACCAAGGCATAAGACCCTTGTTTCCGTTGATAATGTTACCGTATCGCCGGTGTTTTGTTGTAAATAAAAATTCCAGGCAGCTTTACAGTAACCTGTTTGGTTAAAATGAATAAAATCATTCGCTCCCGATAATTGGACTATACCGCTGGTCGGCTGCCAAAACTTGCCTATAAATCCCATCACCATTTCCTGATTGCTAACATCTTCAAGAGAAATAAAACCTGACTTCCTGGTCATTTCTTCGATCGTAAGTTTTATCGGTGACTGGTATACCGATTTTTCACGTGGATTTAAAAGGCTATAAATACCGCGTATCTTAATAAGGTTCTTGATAATTTTTGATTTGCCCATATCTAAATTCTGAATAGCCTCAAATATCTTTTCCGGTGACGACTTAACAACAATTTTATGTTTTTCGGCAAAATCATATTCCGGCAGATAATTGTTTAGTTTCCTGCTATTTGCCATCCCGCTTGCTTCAAGCATCATTTTCAGACCACCCCCAAGCCCCAACTTATTCTAATTTAATACCGCGCGACTTGACTGGATGTTTTTCGATGCATGCTTCCGCTTCCCTAAGCGCTTGCTTTAAAAAACCCCGTAAAGCCAGGCGCATCTGTTTTTTCGCTTCGAGCAGCGGTTCACGCGCTTCTTCCGGCATTTTTTCAACGACTTTCCTTTCCAACAGCCGGTGAAGCTTTTGCAGGTCTTTCATCAGGCAATCTGAACATTCACTATTTTTCAATTTTCACACCAAGTTGATACAGCTTTCAAAAGTGGTTGGCCAACCAAGCTTCTTCTTATTTATTAAATACGCTCTAAAAAATTTTTTTAGGGGGGGTTAATTTTTTCCGTTATTTATTTGTGCAGTAATTTCTTGAGATTTAGTAAAATTAATCTATAATGGAAATGATTATATTCATTATAATTTAATTTCTTTTTAATCGTGCTCCGGAGGATTATCAAAATTGAAAGAGAATTGTTAATTAACTTTTCAAGGGGGAAATCCTGATGGGACATATTGTAAATGCCAAAGAAGAGGTTTACCTGGCGCTGGCCGAACGTTTGAATAAGAATCCGGTGGGAGCGCCCGTAAACGAGATATTGATGGAAATTCTCCACCGCCTATACACCGAGGGCGAAGCCATGGTGGGCAGTAAATTCCCCATGGTTCCCATAAGGCTGGATAAGATAGCCCGCATCACCGGAATGGAAGAAGAAACGCTAAAAAAAACACTGGTCAGTATGTCAGAAAAGGGGCTTGTGCAGGAACTGCCCATGAAGAGAGGCACCTACTATATGCTAACCCCGATGGTGGTAGGATTTTTTGAGTTTACCTTCATGCGGGTGAGAGACGAGATAAATATGAAGGAACTGGCGGAACTGTTCGAAAACTATTTTCGAAGGCCTGAAGTGGGGAAAGAGTTCACCGGCGCCGCCACCAAGTTGATGAGGACTCTGGTATACGAAAATCTGATACCGGCTATAGTGGAAACAGAGGTTTTAAGCTACGAAAAGGCTTCTGAAATCATCCGCCAGTCCGGCGGCGGAGCGCTGTCCTTGTGTACATGCCGCCACAAGGCAAGCCATCTCGACAGGACTTGTAACGCCGGCGCGCCTATGGAGACGTGCACCACCATGGGTGACACTGCAAACTGGCTTGTGCGCCGGGGTATGGCTGAGCCGGCCACTGTGGACGAACTGCTGCGGGTGCTTGACCAAACAGAAAAGCTGGGGTTAGTCCATCTATGTGATAATGTGCTAAACCAGCCGTCTTACCTCTGCCACTGCTGCGGCTGCTGCTGCGAGGCTCTGCGTCCCGTCAGGAAGTATGGAAAATCGTTCGCGCACCCCAGTAATTTTATCCCGGCTCTGGACCGGGATAGCTGCCCCGCGTGCGGCACCTGCGCCGATAAATGCCAGATTAAAGCCATTACCATGCGCGATGACGGCAACGAGGGTGAAGTGCCGGTAGTTAATAAAGAAATCTGTCTTGGCTGCGGCGCTTGCGCCTCCGCCTGTCCAAGCGGCGCGCTGACCATGTCCCGCAGGCCGGTTTTACACGTCCCCCCCAGGAATAAAACGGAGCTATTTACCCGCATCGCCAGGGAAAAGGGCAAAATCTAAATATAATCTTCTTCCGACATACTTGATACTTCTATTATCTGCCTCATAACACTCAATATGTCCTGTTTTAATTGGTTATCCCCAATCTCCTCACAAATTTTTAGTGATTGGGACCATAATTTAATAGCTTCTTCTCCATCTCTGTTTGTCATTAAAATTACTGCAATTGCGTGCAGCGTAGCCGCTTTGCCTTTAACGTCCCCAATTGATTCCCTGATAGCCAGGGTTTCTTTTAACAGTGCCACAGCACGCTCAAATTCTCCCCGCTGATCCAGCAGCCCGGCCAAATTATTCAATGTGGTTAACTTGCCTATAGTGTCCCCGATTGACTCCTCGATCGTCAGGGATTCTTCTAATAGTGCGATAGCGCGCTCAAATTCACCCCGCTGAGCCAGCAGCCCGGCCAGATTATTCAACGTGTCAGCCTTGCCTTCAGCGTCCCCGATTGACTCCTCAATCGTAATGGACTCTTCCAATAGTGCGATGGCGCGCTCCTTTTCTCCGCGCTGCGACAGTAGCCCGGCTAGATTATTCAACGTGTCAGCCTTGCTTTTTTCGTCTCCGATTGACTCCTCGATTGTAAGGGACTCTTCCAATAATGCGATAGCGCGCTCGGATTCGCCGCGTTTCTCATGCAACCAGGCTATATTATTCAGCGTCACCGCCTTGCCTTTTACATCCCCGATTGACTCCTCGATCGCAAGTGACTCCTCCAATAGCGCGATAGCGCGCTCGTCTTCGCCGCGTTTTTCAAGCAACCAGGCTATATTACCCAACGTGGCCGCCTTGCCTTTCGCGTCTCCTATTGACTCTCTAATTGCCAGGGATTCTTCCAATAGTGCGACAGCGCGCTCGAATTCTCCGCGCTGCGCCAGCAAACCGGCCTCATTATTCAATATGTCAGCCTTGCCTTTTGCGTCCCCGACTGACTCATTAGCTACCGTTGGTTCTTCGTTAAATGCCATAGCTGTAAATACTCCTTTCAGTACAACCACGCTTACAGGTGGCCGTGTTTATCTCAATACTTCGATATTTTACGTTATAGTCCTTCACAAGTTGGCGGTATATATTTCTTATCGCAGAGAATACATGGGTTGTTCACTTACATTGTTGAAGTGAATGGTGATATCCACTATCTCCGGCGTGCTGCCTATGCGAATCGGCGGCCCCCAGGTGCCAAAGCCGCACGAAACAATAATCTGGAAGTCACCCTTACGCAGGTACCCCCAGTCCTCTTCGAATATTCTTTGGGTGATTAGATTAAATGGAAACAGCTGCCCGTGGTGAGTATGTCCCGAGAGCTGCAAATCCACACCCTGCTCCTGACCTTCCTCTAAATGAGACGGCTGGTGGTCCAACAAAATTACCGGCAGGGAGTGATCCACTCCCTCCATCAACGCGGATAACTCCTGGCGGCGCTTGCCATTGTAGCGTCCCCCGCTGCTTTCATCCCGCCCCACGATATAAAAGCTCCCGTCCACCTTCTTATAATCATCGCGCAGCACCGTTATCCCGGCTTCCTGCAAGTGGTGAAAAGCTTCTTCAGCGTGTCCACCGATATATTCGTGATTGCCGAACACAGCAAAAGTACCGTACTTTGGTTTTAACATACGTAATACGTCAGGCATTTTTTGCTCGATAAAAGGGCCGATATTTTCGTCGATGATATCTCCAGGAAGCAAAACCAGATCAGGATTTTTACTATTGATCATGTTTACCAGTGTCATGAGCCTGCCGTTATTAACGATCTTTCCCAGATGGATATCAGATACCATAATCACATGCAACTGGCTCAAACTCCCTGCCGGCTTCGCAATATCAATATCATAATAACGAAACTGCGGGTTCCTAGAATTCCATGCTCCGTAAATAACAATGCCTACTACCAGTAAAACAACAGCCAGCCCGGCGGCTACCGGACGCTGTTTCAGGCCCTCCGGCAAAAAGCCGAGCCAGCGGTCAGCCAAACGGATCAGGTCGACTGCAATCAAAGTAAAAAACAAGTAATTTATAGCGGCCAGCCAGTACGAACCGGCGATGGTAAAGCCGTCGCAGACTGCGGCGGGCAAATACCTTTCGCCTAACCTGCCGGCGAGATATGAAAAGGCCAGTAAGAAGAATAAAAACCAGTATATTTTCCCGTAACCGTCAGGAATCAGCCTGCCGAAAGCCTGCCATCCGCGCAGCCCGATATAATAATTAACCGTCCCGTAGATCGCAATGAAAACACCAATAAAAATTGCAAACTGTAATTTCATGCAATACTCCCCAAAAATATAGCTCGATTAATATTATTCCCGCATTAGAGGTCCCGGCAAGCTTGCCAGCCTGTATCCGGTTCCCCAAAGCGTTTCAATAAACTCCGGGTTTGACGGGTCTTTTTCAATCTTTTTTCTTATTTTTTGAATATGCACGGCCACAGTAGCCGTATCCCCATAGTTGTCGTCCCCCCAGATGGCGGTCAGGAGATGCTCTTTGGAAAACACCATGTTCGGATGAGAAGCGAGAAACAGCAGAAGCTCGTATTCCTTCGCGGTCATTTGCACTTCCCTGCCGTTGACGGATACCTGGTGAGACGCCGTATTGATTTCCAGCCCCCCGTGAGTGATCACTTCAGTGGACATTGCGTTGCCCTTGAGCCGCTCATATCTTTTGATATGGGACTTGATCCTGGCCACTAGTTCCCCGGGGCTGAACGGTTTGGTCAAATAATCGTCGGCTCCGTACTCCAGTCCCCTGATTTTATTGATATCCTCACCCTTGGCCGAAACAACCACCAACGGGACATCCAGCCTTTCCCGAACTTCTTTAATTATCTCATATCCGTCCTTGCCGGGCAGCATCAGATCAACAATGATAACATCATAGTTACCCGTAAGCGCCCTTTTCAGCCCCTGGGCTCCATCCTGGACGATGTCGGCCTTGAACCCGTTCAACTGGAGATAGTCCCTTTCCAACTCGGCAATATTAAGATCATCCTCAATGATCAAAATGTGTTTCATCGCAGCCCCCTTCCCAGCTCAACCGGCGAGCGGAAGCGTGATTGTAAAGCATGTGCCCTTGCCTTCCTCGCTCGCAGCTGTGATTTTCCCCCCGTGGGCTTCCACCAGTTCCCTGGCGATGGCCAGCCCAAGGCCGGTGCTCGATAGATCCTTTGTGCGCTCATTATCAATCCGGTAAAACCTTTCGAAAATATGCGGGAGTTTATCCGCGGGGATTCCCGGCCCGTTGTCGCTAAGCTCAATACAGGCGGAATCACCCTGTTTCGACAATACGGCTTTAATAACCAGACCTTCTTCCGGCCCGTATTTTAAAGCATTACTGATGATATTCCTGATAGCCTGGTGCATTCTCTTGCCGTCCAGGCGAACCGGCAAAACCTGCTCCGTCCTGTCTGTGTATTCAAGCCGCACCTGTCTTTCCTCAAGCTCAAACCTGAATTCCTCCATCAGGTCAGCCATAAAAGCCCCAATCGGCACACTGGCAAACTGAAAGCTCAACTTCTGCATATCCAGCTTGGAAAAAAGGAAAAGGTCATCTATCAGTCTGTTTACATAAATAATATTCCGGTGGATTATCTGCAAGTATTTATCTTTGTTTTCCGGTGGCACGTCCCCGTCCAGGATAGCCTCGACATAACCCTGCAAGGAGGTGATGGGCGTCTTCAGGTCATGGGATATGTTGACAATCAGCGCCTTTCTGTTTTCCTCGTATTCAGACTTGATTCTCTCGCTTTCCCCCAACTTACGCGCCATTTCATTGAAAGAAGTAACCAGCAGGCCGATTTCATTTCTCGTATGACATTCTACCCTGACGTCATAATTGCCCCGCGCAATCTCCTCCACCCCGTTTTTCAAATCCTCAATCGGCTTAAAAACTCTCTTTTGCAGGCGCAGGAGAAACAATACCTGCATTACTTCTCTAACGATCAGCAGCGCCGCGATAAAGAGCACGATCCCCTTGATATCCGCCATCTTAAACAATAAATACAAGATCAGCAAGTTGAACAGCAAAGCAAACGGTTGAAAATATTTCACGGATTTGTGCATCCGGTGGAATTCCCGGTGATACATCCGGTGGCGCTCAAATTTTTCAAAGAAGTCACAGCACTCTTCAGGCCTTCTCAAATCAATCACCCACCGCCCTCGTTTCATAGCCTTACTTCATTATATACCAGAACAGCAAAAAACCCTGAAATTTTAAATCCCCAACTTCCCCTCTCATATTTTCTTAGCCGGAACCGGCCCCATAAAAAGAAAAAGCCCCGGCTGGGCACTTGGCCGGTAGCGGGGTGAAGCCAAATATTTAACCTGGGTTACTAATATTCCCATTAAAACGAACATAAAATGTAGTGCCTCCCAACCCGGTCTTAATATCAATTCTAG
>MVQK01000061.1 GCA_002067515.1 Pelotomaculum sp. PtaB.Bin013
TCATAGGGAAGATCATAATATTCCTTGAGCTTCTTCATCAAAAAGTTGGCGTTCAGCACGGCGTCTTCCGCCACCCGCCGCAAACCTTCCGGCCCCATGGCCAGGATATAGGCGTAGGCTTTGACCACTACTCCAAAATTCCCGTAATAAGATTTGACCTTTCCGATAGACAAAGGGCGGTTGTACTCCAGATAATAGCTGCCGTCCTCCTTTATTTCCACGAGAGGCTTGGGCAGGAAAGGCGTCAGGCGCTCTTTCACTCCCACCGGGCCGGAGCCTGGGCCGCCCCCGCCATGTGGCGCGGCAAAGCTTTTATGCAAATTCAGGTGAACAACGTCAAAACCCATGTCGCCCGGGGTCGATATCCCCAGTATGGCGTTGGCGTTGGCCCCGTCGTTATAGAGCAGGCCGCCCGCGCTGTGGACGATATCGGCTATTTCTCTAATATCAGATTCAAAAATGCCAAGGGTATTGGGGTTGGTCAGCATGATCCCGGCAACCTGACCATCAACAGTTTTCCTCAGTTCTTCCAGATCCACGCGGCCGTTCTTGCCGGATTTTATTTCAACAATCTCCAGGCCGGCCATCTGAGCCGAAGCGGGATTAGTGCCGTGAGAGGAATCAGGTACAATAATCTTTTTACGGTGACCCTCGCCCCGGTTTTCGTGGTAAGCTTTAATCATCATCAGGCCGGTCAGTTCACCATGGGCGCCGGCCGCGGGTTGCAGGGACACCCGGGCCATTCCGGTGAGTTCAGAAAGACAACGGTCCATATGGTAAAGCAATTCCAGACAGCCCTGAACCGTATCCGCGCTTTGATAAGGGTGAATCCGGGCAAATCCGTTCAGGCGCGCCATATCCTCATTGACCTTGGGATTATATTTCATCGTACAGGAACCAAGCGGGTAAAAACCAGTGTCAACCCCGAAGTTGCGCCGGGACAGCCGGGTAAAATGACGCGCCGCCTCCACCTCGCTGACCTCCGGCAGGCCGGGCGGCTCTTGTCGCAGGTACTCGGCGGGAATCAAGCTTTCTATTTCCTCTTCAGGAACATCTATGGCAGGCAGGGAGATGCCGGTCCGGCCCGGAACGCTTTGTTCAAAGATAAGTTCCATCACAATCTTCACTCCATTACTATTCAAGTACTATTCAAGTATTCAGAATTCAGGAGTCAGAATTCAGAATATTGGACGACAATTAACCATTCTTTTATCCTGACTCCTGACTTCTGACTCCTGAACACAGTGTATCGCCACCTACAAGGTAAATTCAAGCACTGTACCTCCATATTTTATTTCACTTTGTTATCACGCTATATTTAACCAGCCGGTCTATCTCGTCCCTGGTCCTGCTTTCAGTCACGGCAACTAAAAGTGAATTTTTTAGCTCAGGATAATCTCGGTCTAAAGGATAACCCCCGATAATCTTGTTTTCCATCAGGCGGGCATTCACTACAGCGGTGTCTTCTTGACTGGTTACGGCGAACTCTTTAAAGAACGGGGCGGTGAAGGTTGGAGCAAACTTGCCGGTTTCCAGCAAACTGCGGTAAGTATAATGGGCCTTTTGCAAACATAGCTCGGCGACTCGCCGGAGTCCTTTTTTCCCCAGTACGGTTAAATACACGGTGGCGGCCAGAGCGCACAAGGCCTGGTTGGAACAAATATTGGAGGTGGCTTTTTCCCGCCTGATGTGCTGCTCCCTGGCCTGCAAAGTCAGGATAAAACCCCGGTTGCCCTCGCTGTCGGTAGTTTGGCCGACAATCCGGCCGGGCAGCCGGCGCATCAGCTTCTCAGTAGTGGCCATAAAGCCGAAATACGGCCCGCCGAAGCTTAATGAATTGCCCAGCGTCTGTCCTTCTCCCACCACGATGTCCGCCCCGGTCTCACCGGGGGGCTTTAATAAGCCAAGCGCAATCGGATCGGCGCTGACAATCAACAGAGCTTTATGCCGGTGTGCCAGCTCAGCGAACTTGGTCAGATCTTCCAGCGCCCCGAAATAGTTCGGGTTTTGCACCACAATTGCGCTTATTTGGTCATTAATCCGCTCTTCAGCCTCTCTTAGCCCGGTAAGGCCGTTTTGACAACCCAACTCTTTGATACTGACGCCGCTGAAGCGGGAATAGGTTTTGACCACTTCCCGGGCTTCAGGGTGAACCGTCCGGGAAAGCATGACCTCACCACGCCGGGTGGCCTGGCAGGCCATGGCCACGGCCTCGGCCAGGGCGCTGGCTCCGTCATACACAGAAGCGTTGGATACCTCCATCCCGGTTAATTCGCAGATCATGGTCTGGTATTCAAAAATAGCCTGCAAGGTTCCCTGGCTCACTTCAGGCTGATACGGGGTATAAGCGGTATAAAACTCCTGGCGCAGGAGGATGTGGTTGATTATACTGGGAACATAATGGTCGTACGCTCCCGCGCCGAGAAAACAGGCATAATCATCCAGATTTTTATTCTTCCCCGCCAGGGCTTTCATATGACGTACCATTTCCATTTCCGAAAGGGGGCCGGGCAAATTTAAGCGGCCTTTACAGCGCACCACGGACGGTATGTCGACAAACAATTCCTCTATTGATTCAACACCGACAGTCTCCAGCATTCGCCGGCGTTCTTCGCTGGTAACGGGAAGATACGGGTACACCGATCATTCCTCCTCGCATAACTTGACATACTCCTCCGGGGAAAGCAGGGTGTCCAACTCGCCCGGATCGGACATCGACACTACCACAAACCAACTCCCGTAGGGGTCGCTGTTAACCAGTTCCGGTGACGCGAAAAGGCGCTCGTTGACCTTTGCGATTTTGCCGCTTACCGGGGAATAGACGTCCGAAGCGGCTTTGACCGACTCAACCACCGCGAGTGCCTCGCCCGCGCCGACTTCTTCCCCAACCTCGGGCAATTCGACAAAAACAATATCACCCAGAGCGTGCTGCGCATAGTCGGTAATACCGATTGACGCCTCGTCTCCTTCCGCCCTGACCCACTCATGCTCACTGGAGTATTTCAGATCAGCCGGGATGTTCATGCTTATATCCTCCCTATTTTTTTTTATAATGTTTTTTATAAAACGGGATAGGGACGATTACCGCCTTAAGCCTTTTGCCCCTGATCACCACGTCAATTTTATCGCCTTGTCCGGCGCAGGCCGTTTCAATAAGCGCTAATCCAATGTTTTTCTTCAAGGTCGGCGAGTAACCGCCGGAGGTAACAAAACCAATCTCTTTGCCTCCGGATTCAACCGGATAGTTTGCTCTGGGCACGCCCCGTTCTTCCATTTCAAAACCAACCATCTTTCTGGCCGCCCCTTTGGACAAACAGGCGGCGAGAGCGGCGCGACCGATGAAATCTTGCTTTTCAAATCTGAGAAACTTCCCCAGCCCCGCTTCGACAGGTGTAATATCCGGTGACAACTCGTGCCCGTAAAGAGGCAGGCAGGCTTCCAGGCGCAGCGAGTCCCTGGCGCCCAGGCCGGCCGGAACAACACCGTAAGGCTTCCCCGCTTCCAATATGGCATCCCATAAAGCCGGCGCGCTGTCAGGACTTGTATATATTTCAAAACCGTCCTCACCTGTATAGCCTGTTCGCGAAACCATACACTTGGCTCCCGCGATTTTCACGTCACACTGCATACGGAAAAACCTTAAACCTTGCAGATCAGTATCAGTCAAAGCTTGCAAAATCTTTTCGGCCAGGGGGCCTTGCAGGGCTAATTGAGCAAATTTTTCGGAAACATTTACTATATCTACCCCATCCGTATTATTTTGCTTCAGCCAGTTATAATCCTTTTCAGTATTGGCGGCGTTAAACACGAGAAAGAAATCTCCGGGTCCAAACCGGTACACCAGAATGTCATCCACCACGCCGCCATCCGGATAGCACATCAGGCAATAAATCGCCTGCCCATCCACCAGAACCCCGATGTCCCCGGTGGTGATTCTTTGGAGAAAGTCAAAAGCTCCTTTTCCCCTGACCGTCACTTTGCCCATATGGGACACATCAAATAGGCCGGCCCGGGAACGCACCGCTTCGTGTTCCTCCAGAATGCTGTTGTACTGCACCGGCAGCGCCCACCCGGCAAACTCGACTATTTTGCCGCCGCTGCGGCGGTGGGTTTCGTACAGAGGTGTCTTTTGCAATGTATTCATGTTTCCCCCTTAATCCTCCAACTTACCTTTACGATAACCAATTATCTTCTTTCAATGCGACCCGTCAGGGAATATACTCCTAAGCATAATATACGGTATACAATATTACATGGTTATTATAAAAAAGAGCCAGTTTTAATTGGTTCCGGCTCTTTGTCACTCATCATGCTCCATTTTATTCCAAGCCAGTTCAAACTCCTTCAGCAGTTGCTCAGTATACAGTATAAAACGTATCTCTTCAAAATTTTTATCCATGTTTATAAAATCACGCACTGTCCGCAGGGCAATCCCCGCCGCCCGGCCAACTGGAAAACGATATGCCCCCGTGCTGATGGAAGGGAAGGAAACAGAGCGTATTCCGTGCTTCTTAGCCAGGGTCAGGCTGTTCAGGTAGGCGTCGCGGAGAAGCTCATCTTCGTTGTTATTTCCGCCATGCCAGATCGGGCCGACAGTATGAATCACGTAACGGGCTTTTAGATTCCCGCCGCCAGTAAGCACGGCCTGGCCTGTGGGGCAACCTCCCTGCGAGGAGCGTATTTTTATACATTCCTCAAGAATCGCCGGCCCCCCGGCACGGTGGATGGCGCCATCCACTCCCCCTCCACCCAGCAGGCCGGAATTTGCCGCATTTACAACCGCCTCGGTGTTCTGGACGGTAATATCACCTTTAATGATTTTCAAAAGAGTCTTGCCAACTAAGGTTTCCACCCGCAGCCTCCTGACATTATCAAATAACTTACGCTTTTTTCGAATAGCCGAAGGAACCGAGCTTACCCGCCATCTGCCGGTATTCATTCAGACAATAACCATAGGGTTTGATTTTATCCGGATCCGGACGTCCTTTTTCATCTAACACATCTTCATTATAGTGCACAGCCAGCACATCAGCGATAAACACGTCGTGGCTGCCCAGCGGTACTACCTGCTTGACTTTGCATTCAAGGTTAACCGGGCATTCCGCAATCAGAGGCGCTCTCACGTGGGTAGCGGGCACCGGAGTAAAACCTGTTTCCTTGAATTTATCCACTTCGCTGCCGGATATTGTCCCGCAATAGTCCACCAGTCTGGCCTGAGCGGCAGTAGGAATGTTGATCACATATTCCCCGGACTCTTTAATCAGCCCGTAAGAATGTCTTCCTATGGGGCGGACACTGACATACACTACCGGCGGCTCGGAGTTCATCACTCCTGTCCAGGCGATAGTAATGATATTCGGCTTGCTGTTTTTTCCGACAGATGTTACCAGCACGGTCGGAATTGGTAAAAGAACCGTCGAAGGCACTTTGGTTATCTTCTTAATGGTAACTGAAACCATCCCCTTTAATTTTTTTAATTTATTTTGATAAAATTAGTAATATACGAATGATACTTAATTATATACCTTTTACAACTAATTTCACAGTATAAAAACTAACCTTCCCGGGTACAGATTAATTTCCGGTCCGTTATTGCCATTACAGGCAACCTCGTCTTCAAACCTTTGGAAGTCATGCGCGGCTCATATTTTCACACCGTCTTGCAGCCGGATTAATCCAAAATCATCCGGGTATTCGTTGAACGCTTCAAGGATATGCTCATGGCAGGTAAACAATATGACTTGCCGTTCACGGCTAAATTCCCCGAGCACTTTCACCGCGCCCCTGAGCCTTTCGCGGTCAAAGTCCACCAAGATATCATCCAGAATAACCGGCAGGCCTACACTGCCGTACTGGCGGGCGAGAGCCAGACGTATTGAAAAATAAAGTTGTGACGCCGTGCCACGGCTAAGTCCGGCCACAGCCACCCTGCCGCCATGCGGCGACTCCACCTCCAGCATATCAGCCCGGCCCACAGAGGCAATTACCATGGTATACGCCCCACCGGTCATCGGCTTGATATATCCGGAAGCTCTCTGCAAAACCGCCGGCTGCCGTTCACGCTCATGACGCTCTTTAGCCATTCTCAACAGGCGCAAGCAGAGGGCGCGCACTTGCCACTCCCGCGCTTTGTCCTGCATGGAGGCAATTAACATTTCTTTCTCCTGCAAACGTATGGCCAGTTCTTCCCCATTCTCCAGCAAAGCGATCTGGTTATCCACCCTGCCGATTTGTTCCCCGGCTTCTTTTATTTTCTTTTCCAACTCTCCAATCAAGGCTGCAATGCTGTCAAGTTCCCGCTCATGATCTGTTCCTACAGATTGCTCTAATTCTCGCTCCAGTTGAGCGCTTTCCCCGGGCAAACCGGCAATGATCTTTAAATCCCGTTCAAAGGTTTGAGCTTCCCTCGCCAGCCGCTTTCCTTCATTGTAATAAAACGCCCGGCGGCGGAAATCCTCCGCGTCAATCGCGCCGCCCGCAGCCAGTAAAGCTTCGAATTCTTTTTGCAAGGTGTGCAAAGCGTTCTCCTGCCGTAGTTTTTGCTCGCACAGCCGATCCAGCTCCGCCTGTAAGTGTTCTTTTCCTTCAGCCAGCTTGGCGGTTTCCGACAACAATTCACCCAGCCTGATTGTCCTGTCGCAAGCTGTTTCCATAGTAACAGCGTCGTATCCGACATTGGCAAGCAAGTTGTTCAGCCTTGTTAAAAATGCTTCGCTCTGTTGCCGCGTTTCTTTCTCCAACGCTAGAGACTTCTGCCATATAATATAACCCTTTTCCGCTTCTTCACAAGCGTCAAAGAACACCAGGGCTCCGGAGGGGGTAAGGCCCTGCGGCAAACCATGTTCTTTCAGCCAGTCAAGCCACTCTCCGCCAAGGTTAGCCAGAGTCCTGTCCGCCTGTTCAAGCTCCTTAGCAGCACCGGACAGTCTCTGCAATTCCATGTCTAAATTATTCTTTGCCTGTGCCACAACGCGCTTGAGGTCCTCCGCCCGCGCCAGGGCCAGTTTTTCTTCCTCCAGCGCCCGCCGGGCGGCGGCGATTTCTTCTTCCACTACCACCGGCTTGCCCACCGCGGTCATGGCCGCTGCTTTCAACTCCTCAGCCAGTTCGTTTTCCCGGCGTGAAAGCTGTTCTATCTCGCCGGCCGTACCGTTAATACGCTGACTGATATTTAAAAGATTTTCCTCCAGCCTGGCGCGGCGCGCTTCCATTAATACAGCCGCATGACGCCCGGCCAGCATCACCGTTGCCCAAAACGCGACCCCCGCGGCCAGTGTCAGAAAACCTGAGATTATCCCGCCGAAAAAGGCGGCGGTAATGAACACCGCTAGGACTACCGGCATAACAATCTGCAGCCAGCGAGGCAAAAGCCGGGATTGCAGCGTATCAAGCTCACTTTCCGCATTCCTTTTCTGCTGTTCCAGTTCCGCGAGACGGGCGCGCAACGAATCAAGGCCGGCTCTTATCTGAAAGAGTCGCCTCATTCCACTTTCAAGAACATCCAGCGCCTGTTCACGGCCGGCCGGCGGCTGGTCCACAGGCGGAACCGGGATTTTGTGCGCAGCCAGTTCAGCCGTGGCGTTCCGGAATATCCATTCTTTATCTCCGGCGTTGTTCTTTAAACGGGCAATCTCACCCCTGAGGTTTTCGCGCCGGCTTTCCCCTGCAGTAAACTTCTGTTTATAACCTTCAACTATTTCCCTGGCGGACAAAGAAGTATCTATTGATGCCAGCCGCGTCTGATCATATTCATTGCCCAGTTTGTATATTTGCTTATGGTATTCTTCCCCTGCATGTTCAACCTCAGCAACCTGTTCCGGCAGCCGCCGCAGCCTTTCCAACTGGAGGCCGCGTTCATTTTCCAGGGATTTAATTTCAGCGGAATATTCAAGCAGCGAATATTCAACCAAAGTGTTATCCATACGCCTTTGCAACTGGTTTGCCAGCATGTCCGTGTCAGTTCGGGCAAGAACGAGGTCCCGCGCTTTATCCTCAAGAGCCTGCAGTCTTTCCAAACCGGATTCCGGAAAAGAAGATACGTGAGGCAGATTAGCAAGCTGCAAACGGGCTTCTTTCAGGCGCAACCAGCTTTCCCTCGCTATGATTACCGCTTCCAAACGCCGTTTGCGCGACTCCGCATCCCTTCTTGCCTGCTCCAATCTTTCCCTGTCCGCCCGTAAAGACAACGCTTCCTGCTTCAACCGATCATACTGTTCCGGTTCCTTCTGTAGCAGGCGGACAGCTGCTTCGACATTCTCCAATTCCTTGATCAATTGATTGATGGCGGGCTTCGTCCCGGCAGGCTTGAACAGGTCGTTCAATTCCTCATGCAAGCGGTTTGTCCCGGCCGTGAGCCGGCCCGCCCGCAGTCCGGCGCCGGCGCCGTACACATGGGCACTTACCTCTCCGGCTTCCAGTTCTTCCAAACGGCGCATTTCTTCCACGTCAAAGCCAAACACATTACGGAACACCAGCGGCGTAATGCCCCGAAGAATCCTGTCCGCCAGGAACGTCTCATCCCCCGCCGCACCGCCCGGCAGTGTTACGACAACCTTCCCCCGTCTGCCGCGCAGCCTCCGCTCGACCTTGAAAGGCTCCCCGTTTTCGTCCGCAAAAACGAGAAAACCGCCCGGGCTGCCGCCCCGCAACGGCTCCCAAACACGCCCGCCTTTAACCTTGAATCCAAAAAGCATCACCCGGATAAATTCCATCAAGGTAGATTTGCCGGCTTCATTCATCCCGTATATTATCGTGATGTTTTTGTCCAGATCTTCCCGCCGCAAGTGCAAATCGTGCAGGATGCCAAACCCGTCCGCCATCAATTCAGCCAGGCGCACTATTCTTCACCGTCCCAGAGCAAATCTACCGCTAAATCCCCGGCCGCTTCAAGCAATTCCCCCAATTCATCATCATCCGGCACAGTCAGATACCGCCCCGCCCGGGGGTGCTCAATCAAAGCAGCCAGCGTTTTGCGCAGCTCCGCTTTTAAATCCTGGTTAACCCGCCCTTTCTTAACCAGGCTCAGGAAATCGCCCAGCAAGGTATCGGTATCGGCCAGTTCATTTTTGTCCACCTCCGCGCTGGTGGCAACCCGCACCGAATCAAGCCACAAAAAGTCTTCCTCTGCCGCGGGCAGCCGGCTTCTCAACTCCTGAACCAGGTTTTCAGCGTATGAAGCGCGGACCAGGTTCTTATGAAGAGATCCCCGCCCGTTTAACAATACACGCGCCACGATTGGTTTCCCACCCGCAGCCGCCCTAAAGCGGAACAGCTTGTCCTCTATATTTTCCAACAAAGTCAGATCATCAGCAATTCCCTCAATAGATACAGCCACTGATTCCCACCTGACCGGGGCTGTAGAGAAAAATTCAACCGCCACATCACTGTTTTCCGTCACACGAACCAGCAAACAGCCTTTTTCTCCGGTTTCCCGCGGGTGTCTGCCCTGCGGGCACCCGGGGTAAGCAACACAAGGCCCGGCCGGGTTGAGAATCGCCCGGTTATGAACATGTCCCAGCGCCCAGTAGTCGAAACCTTTCCGGAGAAGGTCGTCCAACCTGCATGGAGCGTAATTTTCGTGCCCTTCAATACCGCCGACATTGCAGTGCAACATAGCAATCGCAAAGGGAGTCCCGGCGCCGCGCGCGAAGCGGCTGGAATAATTCTCAACCACGGCCCGCCCGGGATAGCTGATGCCGGATACGCTGGCAATCTCCCGCCCGTCCCGGACCACCGGTCTTGACTCCACATCTTTATCGGAAAAAATATGAACAGTATCAGGCAGCTTAATTTCCGCCCGCCACCCGGAGCAATGATCATGGTTGCCATGAACAACAAAGGCCGGTATGCCGGCGTCGGCCAGCCTGGCCAGACCATCTCTGAACCTGAGTTGAGCGCGCAAGCTTTTATCGGCGACATCGTAAATATCTCCTGCCAACAGTAAAAAATCAACTTTTTTATCAATGCACAGATCCACGATATTGCT
>MVQK01000062.1 GCA_002067515.1 Pelotomaculum sp. PtaB.Bin013
GTGACGCTCGCTGTGGCGCTCTTGCCGCCATAGGTCGCGGTGATTACTGTGTCGCCTGCGCCTACTGCTGTGACTACGCCGCTTGCGTTTACGGTCGCCACGTTTGTGTTACCGCTGCTGTAACTGGCGGCGGCTGTAACGTCAGCGCTGCTGCTGTCTGAATAGGTCGCTGTCACTACGGTGTTGTGGGTGCCGCCTATGTTCAGGCTGTAACTGGCGCTGTCCAGGCTGATGCTGCTCAGTGTCACTGGCGCCGCAATGGTGTAAGTAAAGTCGACAGGCTCAGTATAAACCCCGTCTGCGTAAGCTGCGGCATGTACAGTTGTAGTAGACGTCAAGTTAAGAGATCCTTCACTAAGATAGGTAGCCACATTGACGGACCACGGTGTTTCGTTCAAAGTGTAGAAAATTTTCGCTCCGGGCGTATCGCTGCTGAGCGAAACCGTCACCGGTCCGGGGTAGTTTCCCGGCGCCGGGTTTGCTTTAGGCGAGCCAAGGTAGCCCATTGTCCAGATAGCTGCCCGCAAGATATACTTATCAGGATCACTCAATTTGTCAATCAGTTGTTGAGCATTCTCAAAAGTCAGGCCGTTGTTGATAAGCATCTGTAAAGTAATGTTGCTGGTGTTAACAATTTTAGTTTCAAAGATACTTTTAGCCTGAGCTTTTAATTCCGGAGTAAGGGTTAGTCCCGCTACCAAGTTCAGGTCGGCCAGACTGATTATCGTATCGATTAAGTCCTCGACGCTGGTACCCATAGCCAACAGGTTATCTCTGAAGCTCAACGGGAAAGAACCCCGTATGCACTGGTACAGACCGGGACCGTAGGCTCCCAAATAGTTAAAGTCACGGTTTGGAACCGGTTGGATGGCGTTTTTAAAGCCTTCGTAGCCGCTTGCGCCACCGCTTGAATGAACCGAATCGTTCACATAGCTTTTAAACGCATTTACTACTCCCTTCAAGGCGTCCTCAGTGATACCTTTACGGGCCAGGTTGGCCTTCTCGGAATCGCTCAGCACCTCGGTCCATAAAATACCTAACTCATTGTACACTATCTCGACAACGGAACTCATTTGTTCAGGACTCAATTTGTAGAACTTATCCAAAACCGGACTCAAGTCGTTAAGGCGCTCCAAAACGGTCTTTGCTGTAACTGTATAAGAGGCCGTACCTATATCACTGTAGCCGTCGTCGTTGTAGGCCACCGCCTTGACTGTCGCGTTGGAACTCAACACAACCGGTGCTGTATAAAGAGTGCCCTCCGTTATTGGATTATCGCCGTTTGTAGTGTAATACACTTTCGCCCCCACGGTATTATAATCCGGCCCTTCGGGATTATAAACACTTACGGTAACACTTCCCGAATAAGTTCCCGGGGTGGGGCTTATTCCCGGTGTTGCGGGTACAGCCGCCGATGCCGCCGAGGAAAACAGCAGTGATAATACCATCAAGAGGGCAAATACCCGATAATGCTGCTTTTTAACCCTTATCATTGATTTTTTCTTCACCTCACTTGCATAAATAGTTAAATTGTTTCCCCGCCAACCAAGGGGATTTCACTATCCCCTCCCGTTACTACATTTTCTTAACGGACCTCTTTAAATAACTGCCAAACAATCACCTCCAGGGGAAAATATCTTCAATCCATACAAAAGGGAAACTCCAAAGTCCAATTTTTATAACAATATATAGATAATTTTCATATATAATTAATTACTATATATTGTGTTTAAGAAACGACTTTGACGTTTCCCTGATCCAGGTAAGCTAAAACAGAACAAGGATAAATAAAAAAAGTAAATTACACTTCCCTTAAGAAATAATTGGCGCGTATAGGAAAACACCTCCATAAAAGCCTTCTATAATTTCTCTACAATTCCTGCTGAACGAAAGATTTTTTTGCAATACAACACATCTAAAAACTGTCGCCAAAAATCTTGCCCGTTATTACCAAGTCTTTAATATCTATTCTCCCATCCGGAAAAACATCGAAGGCGGGATCCCATCCTGGATCGCCGGCTTTGAGCCGGTAATAACTCAAAATAATTATTAAATCATCGTCAGTTATACTACCGCTACCGTCAAGGTCGCAGGGGCTGGTTGCCGCAAGGGCCAAGGGTTCCAGCGCCATGTTTGCCCCGGATCTGACTTCAAGGTTGCTAGATATCTTCCGGTATCCGGGAAAGAAAGATACCATTTGGTAGTTGCCGGGCAACACGTTCGGTATGGTGAACCCCCCCTGGGAATCAGTAATAGTTTCATATTTTTGCTGCCCGTTTTGGATCAGCGTGACCTTCGCTCCGCTAAATGCGCCGCCGTCCCGCTTTTTTATGCAACCGGCGATTAAAACGGGCGCTATTACCCGGAACTCAACTGATGACAGGCTAGCCGTACCGCTTATCTTAACATAAACTTTATGCAATCCTTCTATTTTAAATGTACCAGGTGCGACAACCCATTGAAATGCACCCTGGCCGTCAGTAAGAACCTGATCGATAGCAAGCGGCCCGTTGATATCAGAGAACTCCAGGGTCAAGTTGGCTCCAGGCAGAACATGTGCCCCGTAATAAACCCTGCCTGTAACTGTGGCGCTATCCAACCCCAGGACATATTCCGGCTTATCGGTTTCCAGGAAAACTTCAAATCCGTCCGGCGCTTGAGCCGCCGCAACACCTGCTCCTTGCAGAAGGAGAGCCGTAAATGAAACAACGCATAAGACATAGATTGTCCCAGCCAAACTGGACACGGCAGCCGGTAAGTATCTTCTCAAGTCTTACTCACTCCTTACCTTAAAATATCGACATCACAAGCTGAAACTTGATGGACTATAAATTCCGGTATGCTGTTACACAAATCATGCTGTGATGAAAAACTTAGCCGCAACGCGCCGGGCGATAAGGACTTAAAGACAACTGTGCCTATGGTTACCAACCCATTGCACCCGCCATAGGGTTTTTTCCTGGTTAAGATCATTGAAATTTTGCCGCTTTTATTATCAATACCGTTCTGGACGAAGGCCCACTCCTCATTCCACGCTGCACCGCTAACCACATACTGCGCTTCTGCCAACGCGGGATCATACAAAACTTCAAGGTCCACACCGTAAAGATCCTGTACATTTTTAGCAACTACATCTACACTGAACGTATCCCCGGCCGTGATATTCAGCATCGCCGGAATAAAGTTCAACTCAGTCGTGACAGTAATACCTTCAGCAGTGGTAAAGTAAAAGGTATAAGACGCCAGGGCGTTTCCGGCTGTATCTGTTATGCCGCCGGTGAGCACGACGCTGTACCGCGTGCCTGCCGCCAGGTCCCCGGCGGGAACCAGCGTCGCAGTTCTTTTAGCTGCGTCGTAAAAAACTGAAGCCGCCACTACGCTGTTATCGTTGGAACGCTTCAGCGTGAAGGTGTTTTCGTTCACCCCCCGTATTTCTTCACTGAAGGTTACTGTTATGCTGCTGTTCACCGCCACGCCGGTGGTGCCGTCAACCGGGCTGGTAGCCGTTACTGTGGGCGCAACGGTATCCACCGGACTGCTACTATGGCCTCCTCCGCCACCGCTGCTGACTGGCTGTTGTTCCTGTTGCTGCTGCTGTTGTTGGGGCTGTTGCTGCTGTTGCTCATTTGCACTTGTGCCCGGACCGGATATATTAATATCCAACCCCGTTTCCTTGAATAGACCTTTATATCGTTCGGTTATTTCATTAGTAATCTGATTAAGTTTTGTTTGTAGTTCCTGCTCGATTATCGCATTCTGTTGTTCCGGCGTCAGCGTCTCTAGTTTCGTTGTTACTACCTGGTCTTTCTGAACCAAGGTCACCTGTGGGTTTGCGGAAAGGTTCTGCGCTACTTCCTTCAGTATTTTCTCGACCCTCTCCTGGACCCATGACTTTATTTCCGCCCATTCTTTTTTCTCATCTTCTGTCATCTTCGCAGGTAACTCAGGGGGCCTCAGGGGGTCGGCAATTTTAAAACTCATGCCCAGGTCTACCACTACCTGCCGGCCACCCACACTTACCACTGCCTGGCCGACCAGCACGTTAGTGCCCTGGCTATCGGAGGTAACCCAGTTCGTCCAGAAAGTACTTCTAATCGCCGCAACCCCCCAGGGCATATCAACCACTACCCTGGTTCTCTGCTCATACGGCTCTTGCCACCAAGCGACCTCTTCAGCCGGCCCGGCCTGTTCTTCTTGTTCTCCGGCGGCATACAAACCGCTATAAACGCTTGCAGTATCTACTCCTTTATATGCCAGTAAAACAGGCGCCAGCCCCTCTTCCCCAGGGTTACCGGGGGCTTCCATACCATAGCCGGGCTGCATCTTTTTAAGGGAAGTAGTCGGAGCGGCCTTCTCTTCTTTTTCATTATATCGGCTGGCCAGAGCGCCGTGGATCACACCCTTTTTTAACTTGATCTCAAGCCTGTCCACCGCGCTCCCGGTTGTTCCGTCCGTTCTCAAAAAGAGGAACCCGTCTAATTTTTTTATTTCCAGTTCGGTGTTAGGGTTAATTCTTATACCGCTACCGTCTTCGAAAACAATCTCTGCCTCTCCATTTTGATCAACTATTATTGTATCGCCTACGCTCAACAACACCGCTTCGCTGACCGGGTGTCTGGTTTGTGTGTCTTTTGGCAACAAAAACACACCGTTTTTTTTGACTGCTAATTTCCCTGCAAGCTGCACCTTCCTAAGATCCGGACTCAAAGTTTTAATTAGAGCCAGGCCGCGGGCCATATCTGAACGAGTAGCAGGCTCCTCGGGGGCAAAGGCATCTTTACCCGACAAGCCGAGCAGGCCGGCCTTCAAAACCACGCCCACGGGATAGGCGGCCCAGTGAGTTGCATTCATATCCGCCAATTCTGGCAATTCCACATTAACCCGCGGGGTATTGCCGAAACGCAAAAGCAAGGTGGCTAACTCCGCCCGGCTGACAGGTTGTTCCGGCCTGAAATTGCCGTCCGGATAACCCATGAGCAGACCGGCACCGGCAGCAGACTGGATCATGCCGTAGGCCCAGTGGTTCTCATCCATGTCCGCAAAATACTTCTCCGAAGAAGAAGATGTTGCAGTAAGTCCACCGGCCAGCACGAGCACTTTGGCGGCCTGTGCCCGGGTAATATTTTCGCCGGGGCGGAAGGTGCCGTCGGGAAAGCCTGCAATTACACCCGATTCCCACAGGTACTTGATAAATGGGTAATCTATGTATTCCTTTTCAACATCGTTAAACATCCGGTCTGTATCGCCGCGAGCGCCGGCGACCGCCGGAAAAACAAGCAGGAAGGACAAAACAACTAAAAGAACGATCGTTTTTTTAAAAATCATGTTAAAAATACACCTTTCACTTGGCATGTTATCACGTCAACCGGTTAAAATATGTAATGCTCATCACATTTCCCAAATATTTTTACACTTTTTTATATTCATTCTCTAAAGCATCCTGATCCAAAACCACCAAGCGGCGCTTTTTCAGACTGATCAGTTTTTTCTCCTGCAATTCCTGAACAACGCGGGTGACAGTTTCCCTGGAAGTCCCTGAGAAATCACCAATCTCCTGGTGGGTCAGGTTAATCCCGTAACGGAGTACGCTACTAGACTCCTGGTTTTGTTGCCGCTGAGAAATTCTCAAAATTGCATTGATTATCCTGCTTCGGGCATATTTTAGGGCCAAGCTCTCCATTTGCAGGTTGGCCAGGCGCAACCGCCGGCTCATCACGAGAATAATATTGAATGCTATTGTAGGGTGCTGTCTGACCAGGGTAGCAAAGATTTTTCCGGGCATGACCAGCAATTCTGATTTCTCCCTAGTCTGAACAGACGCCGATCGCCTAAAGTTGTCGAGCAAAGCCATTTCTCCGAAAAAACAGCCCGGAAACAAAACGTCCAGCATTATCTCCCTTCCGTCTTCGACCGTACGGTAAATCTTCAATGAACCTTTACGAACAACATACAGATTATCTCCCTTCTCATTTTCAATAAATATAACGTTATTACGCAAATATACCTGTACTGTGAACTGTCCGGCAATTTCCTCCAAAATAGTATTATCCAAATTTTTAAACAATTCCACCTTGCTTAAAAAATTTTTAAGCATGTTTATTGCACCAACCTGGATTCTTTATCTTGAAAACAACCTCTTAAGAAATCCCCTTCGGGAGGTTGCTATTTCTTTAAGATCGTCTTTGACAACGCTGACTCCCCGAACCACCCGCCGGGGGTTTTCCTTTACCAGGCGGTCGGCCTCTTCCTGTCCTATAAACCGGCTTACTTCTTGCATGGCTGCAGCCAGGACAGGCACCCTGCCTGTTGAAGAATGCGCGTCCGATGCCACAAACTGTGCGCAACCGTGTTCCAGGAAAAGCCTTGCTGCGGCACCGGCATTACTACCGAAAAATCCCGTGAGACTGCCTGCGGTAATCTGCGACAAAGCTCCCTGGTTAATCAGTTCATACAACAAAGAAGGAGCTTTGATAAACCCGGTGTTTCTTTCCGGGTGGGCTATTACAGGCACGACACCTTGCAGGAGCAATTCATAAACCACCCGGTTAGTGTAGCCGGGAACCATAACCGAAGGGAGTTCTACAAGCAGGTAGCACCCGGAATCATTTAAAGTTAGCAGTTCACCCCGCGCCAGACGGTCCGGCAGGTCGGGCTCCAGACGATATTCCGCGCCAGGGAAAATATTTAAGGGTATACCCTTCGCGCTTAAAAGATTACGGAAATGCTCCACCCCTTCCAGGATTGCCTCCTTTGCCGGAGTATAGAGTCCTGTAACAACATGGGGTGTCGCAACTACGGCACTGATCCCACCGTCACAAGCACACCGGGCCATGGCCACTGCTTCCTCCAGACTCTCAGCGCCGTCGTCAAAACCGGGCAGGATGTGAGCATGCAGGTCAATCAAAAAGGGCACCCTCTTATTAAGAACATTTATCAGTAATCAGTTTCCTGTTGCCGTTAAAAACATTATAAGGCAAAGTCTACCTGTATTACAAGCTTTTTGACTGTAATTTCATCTAAGTGTTTTTATGACCACAGTGGTTTAGCTTGACTTAATCCTCAAAACAGAAACTCATACCGCCTTCGGCCATAAATAATTCGCCGGATCTCAACTGTCTTTTCCCTCACAATAAAAAACAACAAATAATTATTCACTACAAGCACACGGTAGCCTTTTACTTTTAACAATGGGTTTTTAACAAAAGGACATCTTAGGGACATTTGTGACAGAGATCCTATCTTCTCCACTATCTCGTCATATAGCTTTATAGCCCCATCAGGTGAAAGTTCGTTTACATAATCAATAATATCCTGTAAATCCTGCTTGGCAGAAGGGAAAATCAACAGCTTATATTTTTCCATGCACTCCAGCCCTAAGTTTCTTTGCAATCTTAAAAAAGTCCTCACCAGCCGCACCGTTTGCGATCTCAGCCTCGGCTTCCGCCAACTTTCCGTAAAGCTCCAATAACGCTTGCTGACGCTCATAAGTTTCAATGCTCATAACCACCATATCTCCAACACCGTTTTTAGTGATAAAGACCGGCTCACGCTCTTTATGACAAAACTCGGAGATTTCATTGGCATTATTCCTTAACTCCGAAATCGGTCTGATATTCGGCATAATATCCCTCCTCGCTCTCAAAATTTACACATTAATTATATAATAATTTTGAGAGAACAACAAGCATGCTCCCTGACGTACAAATTATTACGAAAATGTAAATAGGTTGCGACAGTGATTGGGTGACAATACTGACAACGTCTATTGTCACTTGTCGCTGTTGTTCCGGATTCTGCTGCTCAACCGGCGTTACAGGCTTGTCGACCGGCGCCTCGGGCGACTGGATTACAGGCGCCGGTGGGGGCGGCAGACTCTTAGCATCGAATAAAAACAGTATACCAAAAGTTACCACTCAACTCAATAATGTATGTTCACATGAAAGATAATAGTTTATACTAACCGCACCCCAAAAAATTGTATAAACTACTCCCAGTTCGTCATGGACAGCAGCGGCATCCTTCATAACAGGCAAGTCGGAATCACTGCCTATTACAATTCCGACTAATATTTTTGGCATAAGCTTGATATTATTAAAAGGAGGTAATAATATATAGACAAATAAGAAAGCATTCTGGAGAAGGAATAAAAAAATGTCTACCAGAGAAAAAGTTCAAGAATGGCTTGCAATATCTGACGAAGATCTAGACGTTGCAAATCTTTGTTATAAAAATTATAAATTTTTACATTGTGCATTTATGTGTCAACAAGCTGTCGAAAAGATTTTGAAGGCATGTATTACAGCACTGGATGAATATCCCGACCCTATTCATGATCTGTATATACTTGCACAGGATGCTGAAATTGCGGAATTATTAACAGTAGAGCAAAAGTTCTTTTTAAGAGCTTTAACAACTTATGCGATTGCTGCCAGATATCCTGAAAGGAAAAAGAGGTTATTCTCAAAATGCAATAAGGAAGAAGCTAAAAAAATCCTGGTATCATGGAGGCGATGGTAAAGTGGTTAAAAGAAAAAATAAAAGAGAGGTTATCCCAACAGAAACCATCATCAAAAAACTGACAGAAGTTATTAATAATTTGGGTAATAAAATACCAATTGATAGGGTGTATCTTTTCGGTTCATACGCCAAAGGAATCCCCAAACCTTACAGCGACGTTGATATTGCAGTGGTATCACCAGTATTTGGTAAGGATTATATAAATGAAACAGTTTTTTTAATGGAGGAATTTGCTGATACTGGTCTAATAGTTGAGCCGCATGTTTTTACCAGAGATGAGTACAATCAAGCCATAGAAGGAACATTTTTGTATAATGAGGTAATACAAAAAGGTATGTTACTAACCCAAACGACCGGCATTTAAAAGTGCCGGTTTTGCTTTTTCACCCATCATGAACTTACAAGTGAAGACCCGGCCAGAAAATTGACCGGGTCCGGAGTATGCCGGGTCCGCTGCTAATTCGCAATGCTGCCATAATTTTTCGCAAATATGACAATATCCAATAAATTGAGTTATTCATATTATCAGTAATAACATAACCCACCCCCGATTTTCTAGAAAATTTGACAATTAACAAGAAAAATCGACCCGCAGCATCACATAAACATAGTATACCAAACGTTGCCACTCTGCTCAATCGTATCTTCACTATGACCGCCCTGACGATCATCGCCGCGATCTGCTCGCGTGTAATCGGGTCATCAGGACCGAATGTCGTCGCGCTGTATCCGTTGACGATACCGTTCGCGGCCGCAGTCGCAATGTAATCCTTGGCCCAGTGGCCGGCGGTACTTAACATTCACCGGTAGACATATCCCGGTGTCTGTATGGAATATAATTATTTATATTAACATATCCCATTGACCCACTATGGGAATGATATTATAATAATTACGAGGAGGTTGTAAGCAGCTACGAAATAGTTAAATAAAAGCATGTAAAGAATAATAATATGTTTACACGAACACCTGTTCTATTTTATAATAGACACAGGAGGTGAGTGGCATATGATTGTTAAGTAAAATTTAGAGAGGAAAAGGTTTCTAAGCAGTTACATCCGATGATGCGTCGCAAAGACACGCGGTGAAAATCGGGCGCGGAGGTTAAATCAACCAAGGCGGTGGGTAACACCCCCTTCCGGGCAGAACTGTAAAACCAGGCGGCATTTCTGCCACCCGGAATATGGACGAGAGTCCATAGCTTACGCAGTTGAATCCTGTGAAACTGCCTCCCGTTTAGTCGGGCGGGAGAGAATCTAAATAAATGATTTGTTTAGATTTCAGAAACCAGGTGCATTCATGGATAATAATACTATTTTTGTTAACAGCGAATTCGAAGAAGTTGATACCCGAACTATTGATGAAAGAAATA
>MVQK01000063.1 GCA_002067515.1 Pelotomaculum sp. PtaB.Bin013
TTTGCCCGAACGGCTGGTCACGCCTACCAGCGCCACGGATTCCGGATCTGTTAATTTCTTATAATCATTTTCAGAAAGCATTAAAAGATGACCTCCGTGATTATTTTTGTGCATTTATAGAGAAACGGGAGAAATATGAAAAAGACTTTGAGCATTCTGTTAAATGTTGCCGCATTTAACAACTCAAGGCCATAATACAAAGCATCATGATCATATCATATTTAGGTTGAAACGTTAAGAACTATCACGAATATTTTTTGCGGTATCTGGAGGAACTGGAGTTAAACCGACATCCTGTTTAGTGTAAAGTAATATTTCACAGTGTTACGCCAGTAATGTTTTCCCTATTCTCACAAGCTTTTGTTATACACCATATTTTTAAAGCCATCTCTAAGTCGAATCTTTTGTTTGGTTCTTTCAGGGAAAAGCCACCTATTTCACATATCTTTCCAATACGGTACTTAAAACCACTTGGGGTTACGGCTGCAGCCCTGGCTGCATTTTGAACATTGCCGTCGCAACTAAAATAAAAATGAAGGGTTTCCACAAGTTGACTTTTGTGCCTCGCGTCGTATTTCAGCAACTCGCCGAGTTGTTCCTGCATAAAAACCAGAAGGTCTTGCTGATTGGCGGCGTTAAAAAGCAGGCCCAATATACCCAGACGGTCAAAAGAAATCACAACATTATTTTGGTTTAACCCTTTTATTACTTTTAATGCCCGCTGGGCTTCCTGGTATGACAGGTAAAAATCCCTGGGAGAATAACAAATCCGGCCAATGCCAATTGAAACGGTGACATGTGAGAACTGCCGGTTAATACGCATCTGGATGTTCTGTGCCAGATCAACGGTGCCAGAAGGTATTTCATTCTCTTCTAAAGCGGTGAGCACGATAAAATTATCGCTTTTGGCCGTGATCATGCCGCGCCGGCTATAGACATCGAGCGCTAAGCTAACTGCTTCGCAAAGCTGCTTCTTGAAATGGAGAAACTGCTTTTTGTCCTGCCCGTGCTGCTCAAACAAACGCATAAAGTTATCTATATTAATGACCATTACCTGATGAGGCTGGTTAAGATTATAGCCAATATAGCGTGCTCTTTCAATAATTGAAACTTCAGAATTAAAGTTGCCCGCGATTAATTCGTCGACAAAGTCACCTTTAAAACGGGTTTCCACTTCAGCCACTGCGCGGTCCTGCATCATCTTGAGGGCGAAAACCGTAACCATGCACTCCAGGGTCATCTGGTCAAGTTCAGTAAGCTCACATGAGGTTTTGAGAATAGTAACATAACCCAGGATTTCCTGGCTGACTGTGATCGGGTAAATAAGCCGGGAAAATGGTTTCTTTGCCGATTCTGCCGGAAGCAGTACAGATCTTTTTTCTTGTATTAACGTGGTGGCCAGGTGCCGGTGGCGCAAGTCACTGAAGATATCCCTGGCTGAAAATGATGCTTGAGCCGCCTGTTCTTTTTCCGTTGTCATTGTGGGTGAAAAATACGCGTACGGCCGGAAAAACTGGTCTTCCACAATTACTGTTCCGCCGATAATCTTACCTGCCGTGCAGGCGATTGTCGACATATCCTCACCGTTTAACACCATTCTGGTCAGTTGTTCGTGGATGGCTACCGATTGTTTTAATATCTCATTTTGCGCCTGGAGATTCACTTCCTCCTGATTCATGATCGCTTTCACCTCCACATATAGAAACTAGACAGTTCGGCTTGTAATCATTCCGTTATTAATATTTAAATTACAGTGACTTTCCAAAAGAGCAAAAGGGAAACATGCAGTCCTGGCAGCGGAGGCAAAGGCCACCGTACCCCATCCTTGTTATTTCCTTTCTGGCAACCCGCTCACCGGCTAGAATACGCGGGAGGATAAGGTCAAAAATAGTTGTTTTGAAGTACATGACACAAGCAGGCAAGCCCAAAACAGGTATATTGTCAAGGTAGGCCAGAAGAAACATCGCCCCGGGTAAAATGGGGGCGCCGTAGGTTACAATTTCCGCGCCGGAAGCCCGAACGCCACCGGGGGTAACATCATCGGGGTCAACGGACATCCCCCCGGTGATGATGATCATTTCAGCGCCATTTCCTATAAAATCTCTGATCCTTTCAGTTATTTGGCCGGTTTCGTCAGGTAAAACCGAGTGAAATAACACAGGACAGCCATAACGCGAAAGTTTTTCCTTTATCACCGGGCTGAATTTATCCTCAATCCGCCCATGAAAGACCTCGTTACCCGTGGTAATGAGCCCCACACGCAGTGACCGCATTTCCTTTACTTCCAGCAAAGGGCCATAATCTTTACATACTTGTTCCGCCAACTCAATTTTTTCCTTATTAATAACCAGCGGGATAACCCGCGTGCCCGCCAGTATATCTCCTTTATCCACAATGTGATTGGTATGGCGGGTTGACAGAACGACCTCTTCAATGTCGTTAATCAGGCATACGCCTTCCACGTTAATTTTGAGCAGTCCACGAAAAGCGGCGATTAAGTTTACCTTACCTTCGTTAGGCTCGGTAAAGCTGACACCTTGGCCACTGCCGGCCCGGGCTATCCTGAGGGCGGCAACATCCTCATGGAGGAAATCCTCACCGCATTCCCAGATAAAGATGTGTTCTTTTCCCAGTTTTAACAGTTCCGGAATGTCCTCCTCCGTGACGATATGACCCTTTTTGAAAGCAGGTCCTTTGAATTCACCCGGCGCGATCCTTGTGATATCATGGCACAGAACCATCCCCACAGCTTCTTCAACCTTCACTTTTAGCATTACTTTGCCTCCAGCTCCATTGAAATCATATAATTTTAAATCTTCTGTTAATTATCAAAGAAAAGAATGCTTTCACACGATGGAGCGACATATTTCGATATTATGTGTTTGCCTGGATAAATAATTGTTCACTATAGTAATTATGTGCTGGCTAACATTTTATGTCAAGATAAAAATTCGATCCTAGTTATTAATGAAAATGAACATTTACGTGGCTTTGCATGCGTTAAAGTTTGGGAACTGTTAAGCCGGACAGTTTATTGCTGAATATTCTGTCTTGTCTGACTGTAGAATCGATTCTGAATATATGGTAGTTTTATAAAGACTAAGCACATTAAGCAAGTTCTAAATAAATAGCTGCTTAATGTTATTCTGTCCAAAATATAGGGGGTGGAATTATTGTGGCGCAAAGCGTAGACACTTACTGGAATCCATTCTTGGAAACCATGCCGGCGGAAAAGCTGAGGGACCTGCAGCTGGTAAAGTTCAAAAGGATATTAAAGTGGTGTTATGACAAGTCCAAACTTTACCGGGGACTTTATGACACAGCCGGGTTAAAGCCCGAAGATATTAAAACATGGGATGATGTCAGGAAAGTACCGATGCTGGAAAAAGGACATTACCGCGAGGCCCAGTTTAAGGAGCCGTGGCCTTATGGTGATTCCCTGTGCGTACCTTTAGAAGATGTCACAATATACCACCAGACCAGCGGCACCACCGGACAGCCGGTATTCCAGCCGGATACCTGGCAGGACTGGGAGTGGTGGACAGAATCCTGGGCATACATCCTGTGGGCGCAAGGCTTCAGGAATACCGACAGGGTTTATGTCCCATTTGGTTATAATGTATTTGTTGCCTACTGGGCCGGCCATTATGCGGCTGAGAAGGTCGGTTGTGAAGTTGTCTCGGGTGCTTTGCTTAACACAGAAGAAAGAATAATGAAGATGAAGGACCTGAGGGCCACCGCTTTTATGGCCACGCCTACTTATGTTCTTGGTATGGCGGATTCCTGCCGGAAAAAACTAAACATGGATCCGAAGGAACTGGGTATCAGGAGAATCCTGTGCGCCGGCGAGCCGGGAGCAAGCGTTTCCACCACCAAGAAAAGGATGGAAGAAGCTTGGGGTTGTGACGTATTTGACCATGTCGGGGCGACCGAGATCGGCGGATGGGGATATGAATGTACGTATAAGCCGGGTGGTTTGCATGTTAACGAAGGATTTTTCCTGGTAGAACTCCTGGATCTGGAAACCGGGGAGCCTATCGAAGAACCTAATAAGCTTGGGAAAATCGTTATCACAGCTTTTGACCGGATGGCCCAGCCGTGCGTCCGCTTCGACAGTAAAGACGTGGCCATGTGGGGCGAAAAATGTGAGTGCGGCAGGACATATCGTGTATTAAAAGGCGGGATCCAGGGCCGTACAGACCATATCACAAAGGTTAAAGGCGTTCTGTTCAGTCCGGTTTCGGTGGAAGAAGTTGTGCGCAGCATGCCTCAACTGGGTAACGAGTTTGAATTAATTGTCTCAAAAGAAAAAGATATAGATAAGATCACCTTAAGATATGAATTGATTCCTGGCTGCGAGGGCCAAGAAAAAGAAGTTGAAGCTGAATTAGCCAGAGTGTTAAGGCTGAAGACCAACCTGAATTATGTTTATGAAAGTCGTCCTTATGAGTCCCTGCCCAGGTATCAAGTAAAAGCCCAGCGTTTTAAAGATCTCAGAAAAGATCATTAAAAGGTGGTGATATAATTTGGCAGAACAAGCCAACCTTCGCGAAATGGCCAATATAATTTTAAACATTAGACAAGAAGTAGATAAGTTAAAAACATTGGGTGGCGGCTATAAATGTGTTGAAATGAATATTGTTAGAATGTCTGCGATGATAAAAATGTTGGAACTTGACATTAATGATGCTGCCGATGTATTAGGCGCCTGATTTGCCGCTGCCGGTACTATCCTGATTAAATACAATTAAATATTATTTGACGGATCCTAGTGTTCAACCGATATGATCAAGGGAATGCTTTTAGCCGGTTATACCAGGGATCCGTCAAATAAATGCAGCCAAAGGGGTTAAACGGGCTCTACTTAAACAAATGATAAGAACTTCTTATTACCATAGAACTATCCTGAGTGGCATGGATGCCTAATTTATTCTTGACATTAAATGTTTGTCAATACATAATCATTATAGTGAACAGGCGTTTACTGTGGTGATTAATTGTTATATCGGTTCAGTTATTGCAAAACGATAAGAGGAGGCTGGATATGTACTTACCGGATTTTGAGTATTACGCACCCGCAAGCTTGCCGGAAGCATGCGGGCTTCTGGCACAATTCGGTCCCAGGGCAAAAGTGCTTGCGGGGGGCACTGACGTCTTACCCAAGATGAAACAAGAAATCTTGACCCCGGAGGTCCTGATATCACTTAAAAACCTCAGTCAGTTGACTGGTATTTATTACGAAAAGGGCAAAGGAGTAGTTATTGGGGCGAGGGCCACTCACAATGACCTGGTTGATTCACCTGTCCTGCAGGAAAAGTACCTTTCTATTTGTGAGGCCGCCCATCATATGGCTAACAATCAAATCAGAAACACCGGCACTATTGGGGGGAATATTGTAAATGCCGTTCCGTCAGCCGACCTGCCTCCCATCCTGATCGCTCTTGGCGCTGTAGTAAGGCTGGCAGGAACCGGGGGAGAAAGGACCCTTCCCCTGGAAGATTTCTTTAGCGGGCCGGGCAAGACTGTAATCAGCCAGGACGAGGTCCTAACCGAAATCATCATTCCCGACCAGCCTTTTACCGGCAGCACCTATATAAAATTCGGACTGCGCCGTTCCGGCGCCCTGGCAGTAGTCGGGGTGGCGGTCGCAGTGGTTATGGAAGGGGATATCTGTAATGAAGCCCGGATTGTCCTGGGCGCTGTTGCTCCCGTGCCCATGCGGGCTAATAAAGCGGAAGAATTGCTTAAAGGCAAATCAGTTACTGAAGATTTGCTGGAAAAGGTCGGCGTGTGCGCCGCCGGTGAAAGTAAGCCCATCTCCGATATCCGCGGCTCAGCCGAGTACCGGCAGGATATGGTGCGGGTCTTTACTAAGCGCGCCCTGCTTAAAGCCATAAAAGAAGGACATGTTTAAATAAGGGGGGAGCGATAAAAATGCAGTCGATCATGGATAAAAGCGGTGTAAAGCGTTATCTTATCACCCTGGATGTCAATGGGGACAGTTATACCAGAGTCGTCAAAGCCAATACTGTTTTGGCGAATGTCCTGCGTGATGAATTGGACCTGACCGGGACTAAAAAAGGTTGTGAACTCGGCGACTGCGGGTCATGCACCGTCCTGCTGGACGGTAAACCGGTGGACTCCTGCCTTATCCTGGCGGTGGAGGCGGATGGGCGCGATATTACCACGATTGAAGGACTGGCGCAACACGAAAAATTGGATAAGCTGCAGGAATCCTTTGTAGACAACGCCGCTGTACAGTGCGGCTACTGCACGCCCGGCATGATTATGTCCGCCAAGGCCCTCCTTACCCGCAATCCCCACCCCAGCGAGCAAGAAGTGCGTGAAGCAATTGCCGGCAATCTGTGCCGTTGCACCGGCTATGTCAATATCGTCAAGGCCGTGTTGGCTGCGGCCGATGAACAGTAAAGGAGGTGCGAGCAAATGGATGAAAAATATTCGGTTATTGGCAAAAGCGTACCCAAAATGGACGGGCGCGTGAAGGTTACCGGCCAGGCAAAATACACCGGAGACCTGAAATTTCCCAACATGTTGGTAGGGAAAATCCTCACCAGCCCGCACGCTCACGCCAGAATTTTAAGCATAGACACCTCGGAGGCAGAAAAACTCCCGGGGGTTAAGGCTGTCATAACCCATGAAGATGTACCAAGCCTGAAGTACGGGATCAGCCCGGCCCGGTGGGATGAAAATATTTTTTGCATTGACAAGGTCCGTTACGTGGGCGACAAGGTGGCAGCGGTGGCTGCCATCGACGAAGATACTGTTTATAAGGCCCTTAAGCTAATCAAGGTAGAGTATGAAGTTTTACCTGCCGTCTTTGACCCCATAGAAGCAATGAAAGAGGGCGCGCCGCAGGTTCACGACGAGTACCCGCGCAATCTAAACGCGGAAATTCACCAGAATTTCGGCGACGTGGAGAAAGCTTTTGAGGAAGCTTATTACGTACGCACCGACCGGTTTGTAGGGAACCGCACCTACCAGGCTCCGATTGAGCCCCACTCCGCCATATCGATCTGGGAAGGCGGCAAGTTGACCGTTTACACCAGTACACAGTCCCCGCACTACTTTCAATACTACATCGCCCGGGAGTTCGGCTTGAAAATGGGTGACGTGCGGGTTATCAAGACCTTTGTGGGCGGAGGATTCGGGGGTAAACTGGAGCCCACCGGGCTGGAGTTTGCCGGGGCTGTTTTATCCCGGATTACCGGCCGCCCCGTCAGGATGTTCTACGACCGCGCCGAAATGTTTGCCCATAACCGCGGCCGCCACCGCCAGTTCATGGAGATCACCACCGGCGTGGATAAAGACGGCAAGATCCTCGGCGTACACGCCAACTTCGTCCAGGACGGCGGGGCTTACACCAGCCTTGGCATTGCTACCGCTTACTATGCCGGGGCCATGCTTACTTTGACATATGATTTTAAAAACTATAAGTTTGACATGCACCGGGTTTATACCAACCTGCCGGCCTGCGGCGCTCAGCGGGGCCACGGCGCTCCGCAGCCGAGGTATGCGTTTGAATGCCACTTGGATCATGTTGCCCAGCACCTGGGGATTGACCCGCTGGAACTAAGGCTGCGCAACGCCCGCCAGCCAAATACAATTACCCCTAATGAATTTGGGGTGAATTCCTGCGAACTGACGGCCTGTATTGAAAAAGCCCGGGAAATTTCCGGTTGGAATGAAAAGAAAGGGAAGTTGCCCCGGGGAAGGGGTATCGGCATTGCTGTGGGCAGCTTTGTTACCGGCGCGGGGTATCCCATTTACCGGACCGACCTGCCCCATGCTTCGGCCATAATCAAGGTGCATGAGGACGGTACTGCTGCTACCCTGTACACCGGGGCTACCGATATCGGGCAGGGTTCCGACACAATCCTTTGCCAGATGGCCGCAGAGGCAATGGGCTTCACTTATGAAAATATGAAGATAGTGTCTGCCGACACTGAAACTACCCCCCACGATTTTGGAGCTTACGCCAGCCGCCAGACGCTCATGTCCGGCTCAGCCGTGAAACAGGCCGGTGAAGAGGTCAAGAAGCAGGTTTTAGAAATGGCTTCGGTCATGATGGAATTGGACGTTGATGACCTGGACTGCCGGGAAGCCGTAGTCTTTAGCAAGTCAAACCCCGAAATCACCAGGCCCTTCGGGGAAATAGCGAGAGAATTCTTTGTCAAAAAAGGCCCGCTGGTTGGACGCGGGGTCTATGCCCCGCCCAAGCTTGGCGGCAAGTTTAAAGGAGCGCCCGTGGGAACCTCACCGGCCTACAGCTTTGCGGCGCAAATCAGCGAGGTTGAGATTGACGAGGAGACCGGTGAAATTAACGTAAAGGAAGTTTGGGACGTCCATGACTGCGGTATGGTGATTAACCCGTCGCTGCTGCACGGCCAGGTCCACGGCGCTCTCTTTATGGGTATGGGCGAGTCTGTGTGGGAAGAGGTTGTATTTAATGATAAAGGAAAGATCCTCAACCCCAACCTCGCCGAGTACCGGATGCCGACAGCGCTGGATATGCCGAAAATAGTTTCGGAACTGGTGGAAAGTTTTGAGCCGGCAGGGCCCTGGGGCGTTAAGGAAGTAGGCGAAGGCGCCACTATTCCCACCATGGGCTGCTACTCAAACGCTATTTATGATGCCGCCGGGGTGCAGGTGAATACTCTGCCGCTGAGTTACGAAAAGGTTTGGCGTGCCTTAAAGGAAAAGAAGGAAAAGGAAGGTAAGATATAAATAGGGAATCCCTAATTCCAGGCGGCATATAAGGGCGGCTCGTCCATATTCATGATGAAATCTTGCCGGAGCCGGATATCGGCCTATTGGTCGTGCAGTTGGCGATTTGCCGAATGGCCATAAAAGGGTTTCACCTTAATATAACATATACAATTGAGGTGAAACCCCACTATATAAAACGGCAATTAATTTTCCCGGGAGGAATGAGCTTGCAAAATGAGCTTATCGTAATCAGAGGGGCAGGTGACTTGGCCAGCGGCGCCGCTTTCAGGCTCGCAAGAAGCGGTTTTCCGGTAGTCATGATCGAATTGCCCGAACCGCTGGTTATCAGACGCGCGGTTTCCTTTGCTGAAGCGGTATTCAGGGGTAAATTCACGGTGGAGGATATTACCGCAGAATTGGCCGTTTCAATTGGTGATATTAATAAATTGTTAAAAGCCGGGAAAATGCCTATCGTTGCTGATCCCGCTCAGTACCCTCTTAAAATACTTCAACCGGCAGCGGTTATTGACGCGACAATGGCCAAAAAAAATCTGGGTACAACCATTGACGACGCTCCAATAGTGATCGGCCTCGGTCCGGGTTTTAAAGCAGGAGTGGATGTGCATGCCGTTGTGGAAACCTGTAGAGGTCACGATCTGGGAAAGGTAATCTTAAAGGGCCAGGCTGAGCCCAATACCGGGGTGCCCGGCGAAATCGGGGGCTACCGGGCAGAACGGATACTTCGCTCTCCGGGTTGCGGTACTTTCCACGCAGTCAAGGAGATCGGGGATATTGTGGAAAAGGGGGAACTGGTGGCGACGATTGATGGCCTGCCGCTTTACGCGACGATCTCCGGGGTTCTTAGGGGAATGTTGCACAGCGGCCTTCAAGTAAATCCAGGTATGAAGGTTGGGGATATTGACCCACGTCATAGGCGGGAATATTGTTTTACAATTTCTGACAAAGCCCGGGCGATAGCCGGCGGGGTGTTGGAAGCATATTTATTCTTACGGAGGAGGAATTTGACGTGGAGTCAGAATTAATAAATAAGCTGCTGTCTCTTGGAGAAGCAGATGAAGATGCCGCTCTGGTAACAGTAAGCCAAACCAT
>MVQK01000064.1 GCA_002067515.1 Pelotomaculum sp. PtaB.Bin013
GTTGTTTGTTTTCAAAGAGCGGTTTATTCAGATTCATTTTTGGATCACCCGTATCGACAATGTAATGGCAAAAAATACCGTCCATTTCGATTATTGGGCGATTTTGAAAATGTCAAGGGGTTTTTAGTATTTTCTTAAATTTTTTTTGGTACTTATTTACTGTAAGTGCATAACTACTGTTAATAGTGAATAATCATAGTCACAGAGCCAGAACAGAGTGCTTTAGTACCGTAAATGGTAGCAATAGTCCTAATCATAAAAGGTAGTTGGTTGATGTATTAAATCTTTATGTTGAGCACTAACCATTTTAGTTTATTGGAGCATCTTCCGCTTCTCGTTAAATTTTCGCCCCTCCCGGTATCCGGCTTCCCTGGCACCGGTTGAGCCAGCCATAACAATCCGGCTGGTCCGGCCACTCTTTAATTTCTTATCCTCCACAGCCTTAACGACCAGGGCATCTTTTACCAGTACCAATGCGTAGCCTTTTGATTCCACCTGTTCTTTAAATTTATCCCGCAGGCCGTTCAAAAAACCGATAATGTAATCGTTTTTAGGTGGAATGGTTCCACTTTTAAAGTGCAAAAGCACAACCGCTGTTGTTTTACTGTGGGTTTACACTCTACAACCAAACAACCCATATCTAAAAGGTAATGCTTAGATATGGGTTTATTCCATGTCCCCATAAAGATAAGCAAAAGCTTAACAAATTTGTTGTCAAAAAGTTTTTTCTGCGTATTAAAACTTGCTTATGGAAGTTCAATGAAATATCGAGCGGACATGCTCTGGTACTGTCCTGTCCAAGATTCCACTATTAACTCACTAAAGGGAACGTTTTTAAATACAATATTTACAAAAAAAGGAATGGGAGCAAAGGTATGACCAGTCAAATACAACTGGAACAAGTAATCAACGGTTTAAACCTGGACCTGTCCTGGGAGTATGCAGCCATGATCCAGTACATCCAGCACACTCCAGTATGCTCACGGGCCCCTGAGTATACAGCCGTCATTGATGAATTGCTGGAACATGCCCAGGAAGAACATGAACACGCTGTGGTCTTAAGCGACCTGATTCAGTACCTCGGCGGCATCCCTACCGTGGAAGTGGCCAACAGGCTTACATCCCTGAATAATGTGGAAATGCTTCGCCAGGACCTGCAAGTCGAGTACGATGCCATTCGCCGTTATCTACAGCGCATTGAACAACTGGAAGCGCTTCAACTCTACGACTCGGCCCAAAAGATTCGAAATATTGCGGTGGTGGAGCAGGAGCACGCCATTGACCTGGAAAAAGCCCTGGGCATCCAAAAAGTGCAGTCGGGCACAGTATATCCATTTTCCCATAACCCTTAAAGCAGGGTCTTTTGACTATGCAGGGCGAATTTTACGCCCTGCTTTACGTTACTTGAGAATACCCTTATTATTTCTTTTCGTCTTTCTTTTCCGGCAGGGAATACATGCCTGGCATACCGGGGTAATAGAGGCGGGGTTACTGGTGTCAGGATAAGAGTTCAATCCCAAAAGAAAACCCTGACCACTTAAAATGCTCCATACAGTGACCTCCAACGTCAATGCCTTTATTGTTGGTACTTTTCACGGGCTCAATTCTAAACACGTGCAGACTTATCTTAATGAGTTCTGTTAATCAGATTGCCCTCTTTATCCAACCTCATAATTATTCCATATTCTTCCCGGTCAAACCTGAACTGGCGGTCACCTACCTGGACTATGACATTTTCATGTACATGGCCAAGGGATATTTTTCTTTCCCATGGCACCTTAATACGGGCCCGAATTCCGCTCCTTGCACCCAGTTCGCCGACATATACATTGCCCCCGGCCTGAATTTCCCCGCCGCGAAAAGTCCGTTCCACCTCCACAGTACCGCCGGCAACAATCCGGGTATTATAGCACCCCGTTCCTACGACTTTCACGCTGCCCGTGGCCCGTATGTCGGAATTTAGAGCATGTTTCAGTAAAATATCACTTTTTTGCCCCGAAATTGACGTTAACCTGTCTATTAAATCACCCACCCCGTGCTTCATAGCATGCAGTTCCTTACAATCCCGGATGGATAACGGCGCGGAAATGAAAGCGTGCTCCAGACTTCGCACCAATACAATCAGTTTTTCCCCGCTTAACTGCTCTGGCAAGTTACGTGATAAATCTTTCAGCAACTTGACCATCTGTGGCAAGTTTTTGAATTTAATCTCCAATAATAACTTTAACAGGGGGCCGATACCGCCTTTCAGGTCGCCGGTTTTAAATGCCTGATTACCCTGTAGCTGGTTTATTGCCCTTAGCAAGAGCTGTAATTGTTTATGAATGTTATCAATTAAAGGTGCCAAGTCCTGAATAAACGCATTCTCTCCACCGGCTACCAAAATGGAAGAAAGCACATTTCCCTGCACCAGGATGGAACCGGAAGCCTGGATCATCGCCTGTGCCACATGACCAGCCACCCGCACATCGCCGAGCGCTTCCACATTCATTCGTTCATTAACGTTCCCGCCAATCAGTACATCTCCTTTGAAAGCTATATTCCCGGAAGACAGGTCGACATCGCCGGAGTGGACCAAACCGGGGTAGATTGTGATTTCAGAAAGATTTTTATTCTGCAGCAGCAGGGGGCGCCCGGTATCTAACGCCACTGCTTCCAATCCGTTATTAACCAGGGCAACCCCTCTACCGGCCTTGAGAACAACATCTTGGGGGGGAGGGGGGGCAGTAACTCCACCCTTTACGGTGGCACCCGGCACTCCCGGTCCCCCTGGATACTTTCGCGCTAAAATAGTTCCCGCATCCACCGAGGTAAATGCAAATCGTTCACGGTAATCTATCCTTCCTGCGTCGCCGCTAATAACAGGTACCTTCTCGTTAAGGCTAAAAAAAAATTCTATACGGGCATCTTGCCCCCGTTCCGGAGGCCGCCCCCGGGCAATAATCACTTCTTCCTCGTGACAGGAAGCGGCCGCCCGGGCACACGCCTCCCAGTCGATGCCAAAAATGATCCCCTGCTTGTTCAATTCCTGTATAATTTCTTCCAAACTTACCGGCGGCAGTTTCTCAATTTTTTCTTTTACCTCAATATGCAAGTGATTTGACGGAGGGAGATCAACAATTTCACGGGTAATACGTAACTTCGGTCGGACGTGCAGAACTGCACTCATGCCGTCCTCCGAAACCTGCAAGTGCCAGCCGCCCTCTCGTTCTTCATTGACGGCTTCAAGCCGGATAACATCCTCTTTTGTCAACGCAACCGGCTCAGTGCGCCGGTTTCCGTTAACCCATAAATTTATTCCTGGACAGGGAACCACAACAGGGTAAGGCTCCCCCTTAGAATATTCTAATATTATCTCGCCGTATTCCACCCTTGCAAGGGATATAGACCTTTCGGCAGTTACAGCCAATGATTCAGGATTTGCCAGTGGGCCGGTTTGCTCTTCGTGATCTGACGCCGTGATAGACTGGAAATCGCCTTCCGAAGGCTTTTCTGATTCCTTCTTTTTCCACGCCCTAACAACCGCGGGACGCCTGCCAAGACACGCTACTTCGGAACTTCCGGGATTAAGCACCTGTATTTGAATCTCGCACTGCTTTGCACCAAGCAAATGCATTGCCTGCTTCAGTGCGTCCTGAACAGTTGCCCCTTGAACCACAACTTCTTGCATGACCATCCCTCCCCAGGCTATGATAATTACCTAGGATCCGTTCACCTGTATTGCTTCTATAACCTGAAAAAAACCGATAAGCGCCATACTTTCCCGGATGCTTTCCGGAATATTGATAACTTCAAAAACCCGGTTCTGCTCGGAAAGCTCCCGGGCCAGATGAAGAAGTATTCCTACCCCTGAAGAATCGATAAAATCTACTGCCGCCATATTTATAGTGATCTTTCCCCCGTCCTGCTCTGCAAGGACCTGGTTTTTTAGTTCATCGACGTTGCTGAAATCCAACTCCCCGCTCAGATCCAAAATAACGTTTTCCAGGGTTTTCCTTTTTCTTATTTGCATAAAACTTCCCTACCTTACTTTTATAACAGCGAGGGTAATGTCATCTTTTTGGGATGTGCCCCTGGCAAATCGCGAAACCGCCTCTATAACAGCCTCCCGGATTCCGGCAGCGTTGCGGCCTGCATTTAACTGTAATACCTCTTTCAGCCTGGCGAGCCCAAATTTTTCGCCGTGCTGGTTACGGGCTTCCACTACCCCGTCGGTATAAAGAAGAACTACCTCTCCTGAGAATAGGGCGAGCTTCCGGGAATCTTTGTAATCATATTTTTCTTGAAGCCCCAGGGCAATTCCATTGGTTATTAATGTTTCCGCCTTCCCACCCTGGTAGCATAAAGGGTAATGATGCCCTGCATTGAAACAGCAGATCTGGCGCAAGTCCGGATCATATACAATGATGCAAAAAGTGGCAAAAGCCCCGGCCCGGCGGAGGTCTACCCCTACAATGGCATTCAACCGCGACAAAACCCTGGATAGGTCCTTTTCTTCGGCAAGAATAGCCCGTAGAGTGCTGCGCAGTATAAACATCAACATGGCGGCCGCCATACCTTTGCCCATAACATCCCCGATTACCGCTACCAACCGTCCCCCGTCCAGGAGCAGAAAGTCAAAGTAGTCGCCCCCTACAACCCGGGCGGGTATACTCCGGCCGGTTATCTCTATCCCTTCCAACTCGGGAAAATACTGCGGCAAAAGGTTTTCTTGTGCTTTTTGGGCCAGGACCAGTTCGGACTTTACGTCCTCCAGGTTTTTCCGCGCCAGCCTGCACCGCAGGGCATCTTCCAGCGCCCAACCCAGGACGCGGGCAACTATAGATATTGTTTTAAGGGCTAAGTCAGAAAACCGGCGCGGCTTTTTGCACCCCAGTACTAGTACGCCCAGAACTCCTTTCTCCACCGGCACAGGCACTGCCATGGTAAGAGCGCTTTTCCAGGTGCAGCCGGTTGTATTACCCGCTCCAGCCTCCGGAGCATGAGGGCTATTACCCCGGTCATGCACTGCGCGGACATAGTCGTTAAAATCTTTTTGCAGAAGCGAAAGGAGGATGGATTCTCCATCTTCACTTTTGCGCCATTCTGCCAGCACAGTAAGCGATTCTCCGCTGATACCCACTAAGGCAGTATAATCGACATTGATTAGAGTCCCAAGATCATTCAATACCCTTTTTAGCCGCCATTCCGGGTTCAAATCATCCCCGGTTATTAGTCGCTGGTCCTCCATAATCTCACCTGGTTTTTTTTACCTTCCAAAAAACTTCTCCGTTCTCATGGGGGCCGGGCACTTTAAAAAACTCATCCAGCCCCACCAGCCTGAGGATTTCACTCACATCCTCCTGCACATTTATCAACTGCACAGACTTCTCACGCTGCCGCCATTGGCGCCATATTTCCAGCAAACAATGGATGCCGGTGGAATCAACAAAGCTGACACCGCCCAAGTCCAAAACCAGGGACTTTTCGTTTTCGCAGTTGCTCAGGGTAAGTTCAATCAGTACATCCACGGCTTCCAGGTCCAGTTCCCCTTCGAGGCATACATAGCGAACGTTTTCGTCTATCCGGAGCAAGCTTTTAAGCAAAAACAAGACCTCCTCTTCCACCTTACTGTTTTTCCGGCTGGCTGCAAGGGGGATTTCCCGACCTTGAATTGTCGAATTCCATTGCCAGCATGGTACCGCCCGCATCTGTGTGCAGGTACAGTCGATCTGCGTAATGGGTAATCAGGGTAAAGCCGCAGCCCAGGGAATTCTTGGTGGAATAGTGCTGCATCAGGGTTGCCTTGGGTAAGTCGGCAAGTTTGATGCCCGGCCCATCGTCTTTTACCACCAGCCGAAGTCTTCCATCCAATTGAACGGCGAACCATTCGCCTGATACGGCATGCTTCAGGACATTAGTAAGCGCTTCCGAAAAACAGAGGAGGACATGGTAATGCCTGGAAGATGGGATGGCGGATAACACTTTCTTTAACGACAACCGGGCTAAAGCTATGTCCTTTGGCTCCTTGAGATAGGAATGCAGCAGTATCCGTTCTTTTACAATAAAATTTTTCGCTTCCTCCCGGCTGACCAGGTTGAAACGTCCGCCGGTTACCGCCGCCATGGCTTCCCGGTATGCCTGTATTTGCTGGCGGTGGATTTTTCTTTCCTTCTCGATAATGTCGGTTATATCGAAAGCCAGCAGGCCGCCGCTTTGATAATCAAAAGGAATGCCGTGCAGATCCAACACTCGCCCGCCCTCGGCGCTGATGATAACCTCTCTCCGATGGTTACCCAATCTGACCACCTCATGCATCAAGGATCGTACTTCTTCCATAGGCAAGTCCATGTCTGTCTGTCCGGAAAGATGTCGAAACCTGCCGCGCTCATATTTCAGCACCCGGCCTAAACGCATGGCATTGATTAGTTCCGACTTTTCCACTTCCGCCATTAAACGTTGACGCACCAATTCCTTAAGATGGTCGGGCATCTGTTGGCTGATTTCTTCAATGAATTGTCCGGTGGTGCTGGTAAGCAGGCGGTAGACTTCTCCGCCCAGGCGTGATGAGGTCTCTCCCGCACGTTGAACAACAAAAATATCGAAAGGGTGAGTATCACCTTTACCCCTTATTACCACCGGCCTTACTTCCAGCATCAGTTGATCAAGCAACCGGATGGTATACTGGCCCTGCAGGGGTGCTTTTGTCCTCAATCCCAGCTCGATCGGGTTCAGAACCAAAATTTCGGCTGGATATTTCAAGCCGTCCGGCGCTTCCAGCGTCACGGGTATCGGCTGGTGCAACTCATGGCGCATCTCCCCTCCGCCAATGAAGTCCGGGCACTTCTGACACGGGCGATCAGGATATTGTTGGCTACAAATTTGACATTTCTGCACTTTTTACTCCACCACCACAACCAAAACAAACTTACAGCAGCTACAATGAGTTAAACATGGAGAAATCGAAAACTTTATATAAAACCACATAAGGGTAAAAGCAAATCGCCTGATACGTGATTATCAACCAGCACAGGAAATGCATCGAATTTTATAGACAGGGGAGCTTCCCATATAAACGATCTCTTTTAAGCTACACTTTTATTCCAGGTAAGACCCGGCAAAATACTTCCACGACGGACGGATCGAAATGACTTCCGGAGCAACGCATTAGTTCAGCAATAGCTGCCTCCCGCTCCAGCTTCGGGCGGTAAATCCGATCTGCAACCATCGCATCGAATGCGTCCACCACGGCTAAAATACGTGCTCCCAGGGGGATGGCTTCACCTTGCAAACCAGCAGGATAACCCTTCCCGTCGTACCGTTCATGGTGATAAAGCACCATCAGGCTGATATCTTGCGAACCCGGGATCGTCTTGATTATCTCGCAGCCAATAACCGGATGCTTTTTTATTTCAACCCATTCGGCAGGGCTTAACTTTCCCGGCTTTGACAGATATGAGTCCTTTATTCCGACCTTGCCAATGTCGTGGAACAAGCCGGCCAAGTATAGGTATTCTTGCATTTTTAAAGTCATGCCCATTTCCCCGGAGATAATTTTGGCGAGTAGCGCGACCTTTCGTGAGTGAGCCGCACAACTTGCGTCGCGTGCTTCGATTACCTTGAGTAAGGTTTCGGCAACACGAATAAACGTCAACTTCAAATTTGAAGACACCTCGGGACAATATTTTTAATGGAGGAAAATTTGTGGCGTGGCTACAGTAATAAGTGGAGGTGCGCGGTATCCAGCGCGCTTAAAGTGGTTGGCATAAAGAGAGGATATAAGCAGAGTATTGCATATACGCATAATTATGGTAAATTTTGAAATATCACCCCCCCCCCCCCCCCCAGAACATATGTTCTTATAGATTTGCATAGTGCTATTTTATACATGATTGAAACAATGTTGTTCCGGGGGGTAATTCCGAACCAAGCCATTTTTCTGGAATATGTCTGGCAACTAAGATCCATGACTTTTCACCCGTAATTTCAAAATACTATAAAATTACTCATTCATAGCCTTAATCAAAACCAAAATTCCGTTAATTTAGCACCAAGACGACATTGCTATAGTACTAACGCACTATATAAAAACGAAAAACTACCTTGCCGTGAAAGGTAGTGTCTCAATTAAAAAATATTCACGGCAACCCGGCTGTCATAGCTTTCGCTTTAGACCCGTGGCTTTGCGTCCCCATCTTTCGACTGGGTTTACCTTTTTCTTTTAACACATTGTATCTTTCGACGGTCCCAGTGTCAATAGGACCTAAGTCTTAATAATAGGACCATTATCCTGGCTGTACATTCAGGAAGAGGCTGACTACGGCAGATGTCTCGGCGCGGGTTGCACTGCCATCCGGCTTGAGTACAATATGTTGTTGCCACGAGCACACCCATCAAATTTCAGATGATCAGGCGGTTGTGCCCTGCTTAGAAAGGAAGGATGTTAATTTGGATGCAATACGTACATGTTGTGCCGGCTTGGATGCACACCAAGCCAATGTCGTTGCCTGTGTTTTGAAAGGGCCATTGGATCGTAAGCCTGAAAAGCAAATTCGTGAGTTTTCAACTGTTTTAACAGGCCAGTAGTTATGCACTTACAGTAAATAAGTACCATTTTTAAAATCGCCCAATAATCGAAATGGATGGTATTTTTTTGCCATCATTGTCGATACGGGTGATACAAAAATGAATCTGAATAAAGAAGGCGCCGAAGAAGCCCTCTCCCACCGTGAAATGGTCGGGTACTTATTCAACGCCAGCCATCGGATTTGCTGTTACGAGCAACAAATCCAAGTCTATTTTGACACAACTGGCGATCGGTTTTCAAGGTTCATCGAAAAATTTTGGCCTTCACAACCATTTTTGTTGTTATGGAATTGGTGCTGTTTTCCTGTAACTGCATAACTTATGTTATTTAAATAATTAATCGGAGTCAGACCGGTCTCTCTTTTAAAAATTCTCGCATAATATGACGGGGACATGTTGGCTATCCCCGCCAACCGCTCAACGGATATCTTTCGCCATAGATTAGAATGCATATAATCAATAGTTTTGTCTATTTCAAATCGGTATTTTATCCGGTCTCTTTTACAATTAATATTAAATATGCTTCTAATGATTAAATGGCACAACTCAACGCTGAGCGCCTTTACGATAATTTCAGAACCAGGCATCTTATTATCAATTTCAATCATGAATTCCTTAAGTCTTGATAATAAAGCAGGCAAACATTCATATACAGCTCCGCGAAAAACAATATTTTGAGTGACTGGGTATGCCAGCAACTGCTCTTGAAAAAACTCTTTTTCAATAAGAATTGCCACATATCCCGGGTGTTGACCGGAATGCACCTCATGGTGAGGGATGCCCGGTGACAGCGCTAAAATTTTCCCCTGCGGGGACTGAATTGTATCTTCACCTATCTTTAGAGCAGTCCTGTCATTAAAAGCAATTGTGAACATGTAAGAAGGATGTGTATGCCGGGGCGAAACCGCGTAATAACAAGGCCCGGTTACCGGCATAAACACACCGACATTCTCACCGGCAAAACAATCCACATGAATTAGCTGTTCCTGTTCAACCGGCCCGACCAAACGTTGAATTTTTGTTATCTCAGATTGCGCTATACCAACCATGTAAAAACGTCTTCCATAATAATTCTAGGCTGTCAATGTTTCCATCTGTTCCAGCAGCCGGGCGAATAAATTGAGCCCGTCTTGCACGGGTTGAGGTGTGGTCATGTCCACTCCGGCTGTTCTCAACAA
>MVQK01000065.1 GCA_002067515.1 Pelotomaculum sp. PtaB.Bin013
GATGTCTTTTTCATGGGTAACCATGACCACGGTAATGCCTTTTTCAATATTCAATTGCTGTATGATTGAAACTATCTCTATACTCGTTCTTGAGTCCAGTGCTCCGGTGGGTTCGTCCGCCAGGATCAATGAAGGGTTGTTCACCAGGGCGCGGGCGATGGCGACCCTTTGCTGCTGGCCGCCCGACATCTGGTTGGGATAATGGCCGAGGTACTTTGAAAGCCCGACCCAGTTCAGGGCTTCTTTAGCCCTGGCGTCCATTTCATTCTTATTGGTCCCGGCGTAGATCATCGGCAGCTGAATGTTGGCCTGCACGGTCATCCTGCCCAGGAGGTTGAAACCCTGGAATACAAAACCGATTCTTTTGTTGCGGACGGCGGCCAGCCGGTTTTTGTCCAGGCCGGAGACGTTTTCTCCGTCGAGGTAATAGTCGCCTGCCGTTGGTCTGTCCAGGCAGCCGATAATATTCAACAAGGTGCTTTTGCCGGAACCGGAGGAGCCCATGATCGCCACCATTTCTCCCTCGGCGACGGTCAGGTCGATGCCTCTTAAAGCGTTAACCTGGAATTCCCCCATGTCATATGTTTTCCTGATGTTCTCAAGTTTGAGCACTATCTTCTCCTGCACTTGGCATCACCTACAGATAGTTTTTTGTAACTACTAGGAGTCAGTAGTCAGTAGTCAGGAGTCAGAATAAAAGAATGGTTTATTGTCCCCGAAGTATTCTGAATTCTGACTCCTGAATTCTGAATACTTGTATTTGTTATCTTCCCGGCGGCGGTCCTCCCATCATAGGCATACTATTGCTATTACTCTTGCTGTTGCTGTTAGTAGTGGTAGTGGTAGTTGATTCATTCAAAGCGCCAACCACCACCGTTTCACCTTCGTTTAAACCACGCACAACTTCGTAATTTTTTAAGTCCGATAAACCCAATACAACCTGTTTCGGCGCGGGACCACCGGAGTTGTTCATAACAAGCACCACAGTCTGCTGTTCCTGGTAGCTTGTTGTTGAACTTGGGTCCTCAGTGTTATTAATATCCGATTGACTGTTTACTTGCTTATTTCCCGTGGAGCTTGAAACGTTGGTTTGCTTTGTTTTGCTCAAATAACTAGCGGCATAGGTAACAGCGCCTTTGGAAATGGTAAGGGTATTTTCATGCCTTTCAACGATTATGTTAACATTGGCCGGCATCCCTGCTTTAAGCTCTTTATAGTTTTCGTCCGGAATTACATATACTTCATAAAGTTGGACATTGGAAACCGTAGTTGCCTGAGGGGCGATGCTGCTTACTTTCCCGGTAAATGTTTTGTTAGGATAGGAGTTCACTGTGAATTCAACCTTTTGTCCGATAACGGTTTTACCGATGTCGGCTTCGTTAACCTGGGACTTTAACTGCAGCGCTTCCGAGATGACAGTCATGAACCCGCCCCCGCTGGTGCTGTTGTTATTGGCTGAGGCCCGCTGGCCAACCGCGCCGTTAACCTCGCTGACAATGCCGTCGATGGAACAGTACATTTTAGCCCCGGATAGACTGTTTTGAGCCAGTTTTAATTTTGCGTTGCTGCTTTCCACGTCAGCGGCGGCCGCTTCGATATCCTCTGCACGATTGCCGGCTTGCAGTGATTTTAAGGACTGTTCAGCTTGTTTCAATTTGCCCTCCGCGCTAATAAGGTCCGAGTTGTACTTGTCAAGATCGGCTTTGGAAATTGCGCCTTCCTGATATAGCTGCTGGTAGCGAGCTAAAGTAGATTTGGCCAGGTCGTAGCTTCCCTGGTTCATTTGTACATCTGCCGCGGCTTTTTCCAAATCTTCCTGAGTGGAGCCATTTTGTTGGAGTTTCAGCTTGGCAGAAGCTCCCTTTAAGCTAGCTGAAGCTTGAATGACATCAGCCTCTAAGTTGTCTGTGGCCTGCTCGGCCAGCAGTTGGCCGGTAGTTACGTGATCTCCGACTTTTACATAAATATTTTTAATTACCTCAGAATTTTCAAAGCTCAGGGAAACCGTGCTCACTGGTTCGATTGTTCCGGTGGCTGAAATGGTGCTGGTGACCGTGCTTTTTTTAACGGTATCAGTCAGGTAATTCTCGGACGTTTTCCCGCGGCTGCTCGTCACAAAATATGCTGTCAGCGTAATTAATACGAGTGCGATAAAACCTAAAAGCAGCTTTTTTCTTTTTATAACCACTGCGAAGTAATTAAATTTATTAAAAAGAGTCTTAGGTTTAGTTTCCAAATGGTTTCCCCCCCGGGATATTATTTTAAGTATCGCGTTAAACTTAGGCGAAACGTCGTACCTGCGGCGCTAGTACGTAATAGCACCAAATCTCCGCCATGGGCATGAGCCAGCAAACGGCTTATCGTTAAACCGAGGCCCAGCCCGCGGCCTATCGCCTGCCGGGCGCTGCCGCGGTAAAAACGTTCAAAGATAAAAGGTTGATCGGTCGTATCAATGCCTTTTCCGTCGTCCTCTATGTCAAGTATGATCTGTTGATTAAGTTCTTGGAAATTTATATTTATTAAAGTCGCAGCAGCTTTTTTACTATTATCAAATAAATTTATGAACATTTGACGGAGCCTTCCCGCGTCTCCATTGACCCAAACAGGTTCAGCCGGCAGGGCTGGCTCGAACCGGACTTTAGAGAATTCAGGAAGTACACTCAGTTGATGGATCACCTCATTGATCAGGCTTGATAGATTAACAGGCTCCCCTCGTATGGGTGCCGCGCCTGCCTCAAAGGACGAAAAGTCTAATAATTCTTCAACCATCTGTTGTAACCGTTTGGCTTCATTCCATGAAATTTGCAGAAACTCTTCCGCAGCCGCACCGGTTACAATTTTATCGTGTACCGCCTGGATCATCCCACGGATTGAGGTAATGGGTGTGCGCAGTTCGTGGGACACGCCTGCCAGCAGGACGGACCGAAGCTGTTCAAGTTGTTTCAGTTGAGCAGCCATATGGCGAAATGATTCGATTAATTGTTGCAGTTCCCGCTCTTTTACCTCCCGGGGCAAAACCGGGTCATAATTGCCTTCAGCTATGGACTGAGCGGCAGCAGCCACTTCGCGGAGCGGATGGATTAACCTCCGGGATAGAAAATATAGCACCAACCAGCCCGCCAACGTAATAGTAACGGTAAGTAATGCCAGTAAACCATAAGGGCCGCGGATTTGATTATCCACAGGCATGCTGATATAGAGCGCCTTGCAGACTGTTCCGTTTTGGTAAACAGGCACGCCGACACGCAGCCAGGTTTGAGAATCGACATGAACTTGTTCACGGACATTTTTACCGGCGAGGACATTCTGATATGAGGGCGGAACAGCGAACAACGCGGAAGTATCAATAGCCGCATTTTCGTCTTTTTTAATTATTTGAATGTTTCCCGCTGTATCTACAGTATGAACTGCTTCTGGAATGGGCGGCCTCGGTTCGTGGTGGCCCGCTTCCATTTGTTGCTTTCTATTGGAAGAATCGTCTTTTATAATGTCCGCATCCGGAAAGGGTTGCTTTAGTTCGCGGGGGCCTGCCTCCATTTGCCGCAGCTTATTGGAAAACTCGCTTTCTTCCGGCGCTTGACCATTCAAATCAACCAGTTGCTCGGCGCGTAATTCAAGCATGCTATAGATATGTTCGTATGTATCAATCCGGATCCAAATTCCCGCAGCTAAGGCTAGGAGCAAAAGGCAGCCCAGCAATACCAAGACGTAACGGCGTGTCCAGTAGGTCAACATTGATACTGTATTTGGAGTATAATCGTTTTGTTTACTTGACACGCAGTAAATACCCCTTTCCACGGATTGTCGCTATCTCCCCTTCATCCGCCGGCCACTCCTGCAAAGACTGCCGTATGCGTTTGACCGACACGTCCACGGCACGGTCTCCCCCGTCATAATCCATTCCCCAGACGTGGTCCAGCAGCTGATCCCTGGTGAACACCTGGTTTGGGTGGCGAACCAGAAAAGTCAACAACTCCCAATGCCGCGGCGCAAGCGAAATCGGTTTCCCTTTGACGGTAACTTCACGGGAGGTAAAATTTATCACCAGGGTTCCGAATTGGACAAGTTCAGGCTCAACCAAGTGAACCGGCCGCCGCAGCACTGCTTTCACCCGAGCCACTACTTCATCGGGATCAAAGGGCTTTAATATGTAATCATCAGCGCCCTTATCGAACCCATGTAAGCGATCCTCGACAGCGCCGCGCGCTGTCACCATGATTACAGGGCAACTGTTCAGTTGGCGAATTTCATCCAGCACCGTCCACCCGTCTTTCCCGGGCAGCATTAAATCCAAAAGAACCAGTGCGGGATTTACTTCAGAAAACATGGATAATGCTTCTTCCCCGTTTACGGCAACTTGGGTCTGAAAACCCGCATGCTCCAGGTAAGTTTTTAGCAGCAGGGCTATTGAATGATCGTCTTCCACAACCATTACTGTTTGCATAGGCCACCTCTTCATAAAATAATTAGGAAGTTTTTTTTCACCGGTAAAACTTCATGTTTATTTTATTACTTAAATATGTCGGGAAAATGTCGAGGTATTATTTTTCTGTATAAAAGTTAATATTTTCATTTGCCGAACTTGTAGCCAATTCCCCAAACAGTACTGATACATTTTTGGTAATTACCTAATTTTTTTCTGAGATGCCTGATATATGTGTCAACCGTCCTTGAGTTTCTATGAGAACCATAATGATTTATTGCAAACATTTGTAATGCCTCCATGCCATCCACTGCTTCATCAACGGAATAGCCTTCGTAATTCAGAAAAGGTTTAATAATTCTTCTTGTTTCCCGATCAGGGTCAACAATCAAAATTTTAGCGTCTTTCATAGTAACCTCCAAAGAATCTTTAAGATGTTCATATTGTTGTAAATTTATTCATAACCGAAATGTGTCGAAAAAATGTCTTAACATCATCAATGGGGATGTTTTACCATGGTTATATGATTCGATAAGTAGTACATTTAATATCAGCTATTCTAGTACCCTTAGAATAAACGCTAGTTTACGTTGGAATGGGGTTTTTGCACAAAAATATAAAAAAAGATATGATCATCAAATAATAGAATAATTCATGCCGAATCTCAGAAAATTTACCGCACTGGGAGCGGGGGAACCAAGTATCTGGGGTGAATCCCGAAATAGTCATAAAAGGTTGGAAAAACGTGACTTGATTTCGGATAGGGTATCTTTTACCGAACCCGTCAGCTAACCTCGCAGGCGCGAAAAGAAAGGGGAAATGTCTGTGTTTAAGAAGCTCTTAGTATGTTCTTTCGTTTTTGCCGTGTCGTTAATTATGTTTGTTAGCCCAAAAGCAGAAGCCGCCACAAATTACAATTTTAGCAACTTTCCAGGTTTAAATTCATTATATGGACAGAATTATAACCCAGTTCAAAGAACGAATCCGACACCTGTTTCAAAGCCGAGTCCAACTCCGGTTTCCACGCCATCGTCCGTTTCCACATCAGGGCTGACCGCTGAAGAACAGCAACTGGTTAACCTTGTCAATCAGGAAAGGACAAAAATAAATTTACAGCCGCTCACGGTTGATACGAGACTAGTGAACGTGGCCAGGATGAAATCACAAGATATGATTAACAACAATTACTTCAGTCATCAGTCGCCAACTTATGGTTCTCCGTTTGACATGATGAAATCACAGGGTATAACCTATCGTTACGCTGGAGAAAACATCGCGGGCAACCAATCGGTTCAAGCGGCACATACAGCCCTAATGAACTCTTCCGGACATAGGGCCAATATATTAAATTCCAATTATAAATACATCGGTGTTGGTGTTGTCCACGGCGGGCCTTACGGAGAGATGATTACAGAGGAATTTACCGGTTAAATATAAAAAAACATAACCCGAGTAAGGTAAGACCTATAGTAGATGAAGAAACTTGTCAAAAAAGGACTTTGCGCCCGAACGCGAAGTCCTTTTTTGACAGATAAAGGATTTGAGAATATTAGATATGCGCTATAAAGTTATGTAGTAACAATAAGGCATCGGTTTTCCATATAATAAAATACTATAATAAGTTTGGAGGAGTTCTGATGCCGGAGAAAAATGACAGCGCGGCTACCGTATACGGCCCAATTACTGGTTCTGTTGCCCTAAAAAAGCCCCAAAATAATCCACAGACTCATGTGCATGAGTTTTTGGGCAGTACACAGTGTGCTCAAGAAAATGATGAAAGACATAAACACCGTTTTATTGGAGTGACAAGTGAAGTCATACCTGTAAAACTACCCAACGGACACTTCAGACATATACACGGCATATTAATAAACACAGATTTATTTGAAGGTCACCAACATGAAATAGTGATTGAGACTGGACCTGCAATACCTCTTGATGGTGAAAAGCATGTACACTTGATTAAGGGAATCACTAAACTAAATGATGAGCACTCCCATAGTATTTTTTTTGCTACAACGATCGAAACTTATCTTATTGATTCTAGACCATGGAGCTTTAAATAATTCCAGTGCAATAGAGGAGTTGTGCAAAATAGTACGGTTATATTTTTTATGCTCGCAGGCCGCTCTTCTCTCCCCCAGGTACTGCCACCCCGGGGGAAAGAAGAGCGGCTTGCATGTAAACATATTCAGCTTCTTACAGATAACCTAGTGTCTTTTTGGTACCATTTTTTGGGTACCGTTTTATTTTTTTTACATAGAATATTATTGGATAAAACTTTGACTGAGTAAGGCGTGAGGAAATTGCGATTAAATTTTACTATAAAAGATTTGTTTCCAAATCGATCAATAAGATTATCTTTATTAATGTTAGTAATTATTTCATTGATATTATATATTATATCTACAGTTCATTATTTATTTTTTCATACACTGATTGAGAATTTCTCTATTTTCGTAGATTTATTAATTTTTGTTTTAGCTACTCAGAATACTTAGTGAATATGTAATATCTTTAATAATAATTATTGCAATACTCCATTTTCATAACAAGCGGAATCAAATCGATTATTCATTATACTTGACTTTAATTACAGCAATGATTATTGCAGTCCTTACAGAAATAATATTTGCCAGTTACAAAAATGTTTATGGCGTAACTAATTTCTGCGGGCATATCACTAGGGCGATATCGGATATTGTAATATATCGCGGGGTAGTATTACATGGTTTAGAATCTCCCTATAATGTGATTTTTAAGGAATTAAAATTCAGTGTAATTATTGAACCGCTCACGGGATTATACAATCGCCAAGGTTTTATTGAGTTAGCCGATATAGAAATGATTAAAGCTAGTAAAGAACAACGCTCATTAGGAATAATCTTGCTCGACATAGATAAATTTAAAAAAGTAAATGATCAGTATGGTCACATTGTTGGGGATAACGTGCTAAAGCGTTTCGCAAGAATAATAATTAACTCGATACAAAATAACGGTATCGGATGCCGCTTAGGCGGTGATGAATTTGTGATACTAAGTGATGAAAAACGAATTGATTCAATAATTCAATCGCTTTATAAAGAGCTAAACCTATGGAAAAATATAGATGAGACTGTGAAAGAAATTGGAATTAGCTTCGGTACTGTCATTTGGAAACCGTCTGATTCGAAAACTATTATTAATTTAATAGAAGAAGCCGACCAAAGGATGTATCAGCAGAAAAAAAATAAAAATTACAGCAGACATAATTAAATGTATTGTATTTATCCTTTCCGTTATAAATTACAGTGCAGCAGTTTGCGCCCCCGGAATCCCCGGGGGGCTTTTGTTTAATGACAAATTAAAATTGGGAATAAGCGGGTAAAAAGATAAGGTTGTGTATACTGCCAAATACCACCAGGAACTACAGCGTGTGCATTAAGGTAATTCTTTCATAAGATAAAGTATCTATAATAAGGAGGTTTTTCTATGAGCTTCAATAAATATCTTCCCCCGTCAAATTATCCAACTGCCCCCAATATGCCAGGACTTCCAAATACGCTACCATACACAGGCGATACAATGCCGCCAATGCAACTAGCGCGCGCCTATGTTCCATGGCAAAAAATGGGGCAGGTCTTCAGTCCGGCGGAAGCTTTAGCCCACGGTACCATATTCCCTGAACTGGTATCGCCATACCCAGGTTAGATAGAGAGGTGAATCAAATGGACAATAAACAAGAAAAGACCCAGACTCAAAAAACAGACAAACATGAAGATAAGGCCAAAGCTGAAAACATGTATAATCAACAGGCGCAAATGCTTTTAAAAATACAAGAACTTGAGTTTACCGCTATTGAATTAAACTTATACCTGGATACACATCCGGATGACCAGCAGGCCCTGAGTTTATATAATTCGGTTGTGCCTCAGCTAAAAAAATGTATTGAGGCCTATGAACAATATTACGGTCCGCTATTTCCTTTCGGTATGGCTTCCAGTCAGCACCCTTGGCAGTGGATCAACTCCCCCTGGCCTTGGGATATGTAAATCTAGAATTAAGGAAGGGATTAATTAATGTGGGTTTATCAAAAAAAATTAGAATACCCGGTAAGGGTATCCGGTCCTAATCCCAAGTTGGCAAAAGTGATTATTACTCAATATGGCGGGCCGGACTTACGATTTTATAACCCTCTGTTAATGCAGTAATATCAAGGGTTGGCGGGTATGTGATGCGGTTGAGCATAGACATTTTTGTGATCTAAAAAATCAAGTGATTTTTTAAAGACGTGTACGCGATTAAGGATGTACGCGTTTTATATTTCGTCATGGTTTAGCTTAAATTCTTTTTAATGTTGTTTTCAAGTCAAACCTGATATTCTATTGTTTCCGGTTGTGACAGGATATGCCGTATAAAATTGCCTTCCCGTTGGTTACAAACTTCAATCTCTTCGGGAGCATAGGCTAAGGCTTCCACAGGCTCCATGAGTTGAGCGGCGGCTTTCCCCAATACTTCCCAGCGACGCCAGTCAGGCATTTGGGAAAAGTCCTTGGATATTACGATAATGTCTATATCGCTTTCTTCACGGGCTTCACCTCTGGCATTTGAACCGAAAAGAAATGCCCGGTCTACGATGATACCTTGAGATTCTATGGCTTTAATGAAATCATGGACTATTCTTCTAATTGATGATTTTTCTTTAGACATTGTATCACTTCCCGTGTTTTATTCAGGTAATCTAAAGCGATATTTCGCGGGTATTTTTTTATAGCTTCATCAAGTAATTCCGGGTACCTTGTTCCTATGCCGGCCATGCTTAGAATTGAAATGAACTCTATTTGATTTTTAGTTAAGTTGGCTTGAGTGATTTTTGCAAGTTTGATTAAATTATGAATCTTAGGCGGAATAGTGCCCGTGTGTTCTGCAAAAAGAGCTTTAAGTGCTTTTTCTATAGCAAGATGACACATGAACACTGTATAAACGTATCTGGTGGATTTCCACATGATTTCTGCCGTCTCCAGGTCGTATTGCGCTTGTTTTAGCCATTCTTTTGCTTCTTGGCGCATACAGCTTTTTCCACCTCAAAAATAGTGTATCACACAGTAGAAATTATTGCAATTTACTAATTAATCTAAGAGGGTGTATATATATGTCAACCATATTCGGCAGGCCGACAGGGTTATTCTTTAGTTATGACGCTATATTTGAACGACAAGACCTGTCTACTTTACAGAAA
>MVQK01000066.1 GCA_002067515.1 Pelotomaculum sp. PtaB.Bin013
GTTCTGATAAAGCGCCTATCTTTTTCTCAAATTGTTTTAATAATTTTTCCAAAGAAACCGGTACCGGCCGCTTAACATACCGTTCGGTATTCATGAATCTTTCAGTATCTAAAAAATCCGCATCAACTAAACACGAATACATCATTCGAATGCAAAAAGAGAAACTAAATGCATCCATAGCGGGGTCTCTCGGCTTAGGCATTTCTGCAAGATCCTGGTTGTTCAGATCCGGAATCTCAATTTCTCCCGCATATGCCTGGTAATCCGGAATATCTTCCCTGGCGAGACGCTCCGGAAGATTTCCCGGGGCGCCTTTGTTTCCATCAGGTAATCCGCCATGATGTCCCGCAATTATAAACGCCAAGGCGAAACCGGTAACTTTCCCAAATCTGCGGCAAACTTCCTGCGCCCCTGCACTTTTATGATCTACTTTCGCACTTGCGCCCTCCAGGCGTTTTTGAAATGCCGCTGAATACTTTCCCAGATCATGAGCCAAACCAATAATTTTCCCTAGTTTACCCGCTCCGAATTTTGCTGCCCGTTCTTCCGTCATTCTGGCAACTTCATCTAAATGCCTCTTGAGCAGTTGCCAATGTTCCTTTGGCAGCACTTTTTTCGCTACCGGATCCTCCTTGGTATGGCCGTAGTAAATCATTAGCATCACCATCTCTGACTAATCCGTAAAAAACGGCTTAAATTAATTGCAATAATATATTTAATTTAATGTTTTTTGGAAAAAAGGCATGTAAAAAAGATGCCTCATTCAATGAAAAAGATTTTTCTGAGCTAGGATAAAATGTCACATTATGTCGAAATACATAAAAACAACAACGACCGCCATTTACAGGCGGTCACCCTACCAATATACTTGTGATATAATTCGACATTGATTTTATATTCCCTGTTTAATTGTTTATCGGAACGAATAAAAGCCATGTTTTAACTTAAGAAAAAATGAAGAAGTGGTAACGAAAAGTACCTTCTATCCCTAGCAGAACCCCCGTCAGACACTCGGGTCATTCTCCAGTGTTGCCCTATCTTCCTTGCAGGTAATCATATATAGCATAACCAAATTCAAAGAAGGAATTTCCATTCACAAAATTATTCCCCATCTTTTGACATCAGGCCATGACCGGCAAATTCCAGGAACACCATGTGTCAAGCTTAATCTTAATATTACTAATATCCACTTCTTTTTATCCTTTTTAAAACCTGCTCTGCAAAAACGTCTCAATATAACTACTGGTATAATCCCCACAAGAAGTAATATGACGCCAAACATCAAATGCTACTAACCGGCCAAACACCCAATATTCATTCCCACCTTGCCCACCCTCCACCATTGTGTAACAGAATACCCCCAATAAACATAAACTAAAATGACGATAACGCGGGAACCCAACCGACAAGAAAGGAGTTGTGAACAGCTTGTACCGCTTGCTCCCCCTATTGTTAATGCTCGCAGTCAGCCCAGAATCAGAAAAGAAACTAGAGAGTCTAAATTCCTTTATTCTAGCCACCAAAGATACTGTGTCGAGCATAAGAAATGGTATCGATACATTTCATGCTGCGATGATGCCCTTCATGACAGGACAGGGGACTAACAAACCCGGTTCTTCTTCACCCGCGCAACCACAATATAATGATATGCCGGGGCAAAAAGAAGCAGGCGATTCCGAGGTATAGTCATGCATCCTTTTGCCTGAACTAAGGCGGCTTCTTTTTAAACCGGAACTCTCCCCACCGGGCTGTTATTATTTCAAGCCCGTTTTTTTTATGATTACAGAAAAAACAAACCGCTTCCAGGCGGCACGAGCCACCTCCAAGCGGCGACAAACGATCAAAAGTTCCCTTACAACCTATTTGCTTTGCACTCTTTTGCGGTTATCCAGGCTATCCCACTTCATAATTTTCGGCACTTCCCGGACGGCTTGTTTTTCGCCGCTCCGGTCATTTTTCGCTGTTCCGGCTGCGTTTGACGCGTCATTGGCTGCAGCCGGCGTATCTTTTGATGAGTCTGACTTGGTGTTATTCTTCGCGCCTGTTCCCATTAACCCGGCCATCATGTTCATAAGGTTGCTCAAATCCATATTCTGCCCCCCGAGGGCGCAAAGCAGGCTCGTCAGCATAGCTGGATTCAGTCCTTGCCCCTCCTTACCGCCGCCAAGACATCCCAAAAGGTTCATTAACGCGGCAGGGTTGAATCCCTGCCCGCCGGTACCGCCTTGGTTGCCCAGCAAGCCTGCCAACATACCTATCAGGTCATTTAGTGACGGAGCCGTCCCGGTAGTACTGACCGGCGCAGGCGCCGGAACTGTCGCCGGCGCCGTGACCGGAGACTGTATGTATCCGCTGGAACTGCCGTGATAACGGTTCCCGATCAGACTCAAGATACTGGTGAGGTTTACCGAACACATATAAATCAACATTGTTTCCTGGTCCATCCCATACTTTGACTGCAGTTCCAGCACCCTCGCGACCGCTTCTTCCAACATGGCAGTTCCTTTGGCATCTTCAGCCAATCAAATCACCTCCCCGGTTAAATGTATGATATTGTTAAAACAATCCGGGTATATTGGGAATACTCATCCCACCGGTCAACTTGGCGATTTCGTTTTTAAACAAACTTTTTGATTCGGCGGTAGCTCTATTGAACGCACTCGCCACCATTATTTCCAGTGCCTCGGCATTACCAGGTTTCAGAGCGCCCGGGCCGAATTTAACATTCAGCACCTGCTGCTGGCCGTCCATCACAATGCTGAACAATCCTTCACCCTCACTGATTTCCACGGTTTTGTTTTTAAGCTCCTGCTGCAACTTTTGCATCTCGGCAACTATCGCGCCCATATTATTCATCATTCGATTCTTTTCCCCTTTCCATACACAGCGTCATGGCCGCTGCAACTCATTATTAAATATATTCGCCCGGCGCTAAAAAAGTTTATTAAAGGCAAAAAAAAAGCTGTTTTACAACAGCTTTTTCTATTTTCATCCCGGGATTAATAGTGCTTGCGCATGCATTCCAGCATAACATCGTCAATTTTGACAGTGTTGGTGTTCCCAGTGCTTGGGGTAAAGGTGAAGCGGACCATGATTGAATCAACGCTTGAATCTACTGCCGGTGTGGTAAACTGGACCTGGGTGTAGGCATTGTCCGGTATACCGGTGCTGGGCAGCGTTTGCGTGCCGATGCCGATCTGAGTGCCGAATTGATCATAGAATACTACTTCAGCGGTTAAGGAGAAAGCGCTGGTCGCGCCGAGCACATCTTCCCTGACCCAGAAGGTGAGGCGGTACTGGCGTTCGCCAACGATTTTTTTGCTGATCATCTGGAATAAAGCACCAGGCAGCGCCGTATTCAGCAGGCCGATCTCCGCCGCGAATGACCCGGAATGAGCCGTAGTGGTCTGGGATACATTGCTCGCGCCCCAAAAGACCGGGGAATAGGGGCTGGCCCAGGCTTCGAGGCCGCCGTCCCTAAGCAGGTTGCCGACGGGAGCCTCTTCCGGTGACGGGCAGGTCTGCACATAGATTTTGCGGTCTTCCGTAACCCTGGCGGTAGCCTGAATGACAGAAGTCTGGTGGACCCGGCAGCCGCGATGAATTTCAAAGTTCACATCAACATCAACATGACGGAACGTAATAGTAACATCATGCTTGTGGTGAACCTTCACAGGTTCAGCCAGTTCAACCAGCTTGGAAAACGGCAGATCCTCAGTCACGAATTTGACTTCGTTATTTTTATTTACATAGAATATTTTCTTGTGCAGAGTGCCGTTGACAACGATTTTCTTAAGAAACAAATCCCTAAACGGGTGCATGCTGTCGTGATGCACCATAACGAATTCTTCATCATGGTGGAAATGGTCGTCATGATGATGATGGGCTTCTTCAACAAACACCGGTGTGCCGGTCAGATCGCGAACATGAGCTTTAATTCTGTCGCAATTGTGGACCAATTCGGGCAAGGTGGCAATGTTGTCGACAACCACTTCCACATCTACAGACGCAATAACTAACGGCACTCTTATTTCAATGCATTTCACCGGCTGAACTTCCGTGTAGTAGAATTGTTCAGGCATTCTTTTAGACCTCCTTAATTATTTTTTAATTGCATTCAACAAAAATTATTAACCCATTGGCGCGCACGGAATCTTAATCACCTGTCCGACGCTGAGGACATCCGGGTTGGTAATCTGCGGGTTTTCAGCCAGGATCAGGGCCACCGTCGTTCCATGCGCCGCGGCAATTTTACTGAGTGTGTCACCCGCCAGAACAGTATAATCAGTTGGCACACAGGTAATAGGCGTGGGAGTCGGTGTGACGGCGGGCACATAAACGTGCAGTTGGGACAGATCGGTCACTGTCGCCTTGACTTTTAAAACAGCTTCCGTGTGTAAATCACACCCTTGCTGATCCACACTTACATATTCCGGACTGATTTTAACTTTGGCTCTCATACCATGTTCTGCGCCGGGCACTGTCACAAACGTGCGGAAATTCAAACGCTGGTGCAGCGCGTGGACAGCCTGGTCGGGTTTTGTGCTGACATAAACCACTTCCACATCGGCATGACCTCTGATCAACACTCTACCCTTTTGTATATCTGTTTCCGTAGCTTTTACCTTATCTACCCTTGACTCCAGCACTTTCATGACGGCGGGTTTTGTTTCAGGAACTTCAGTTGTTTCCCTGAGAACCACTTGAGTTTCTCCTGCGCCGATTTCCCGGTCAATCTTCAGTTTTACCTTGTCATAGCCCGCCTCATTTTGTAATTTGGTAGGAACATTTTTTAGCGTCCTGGTTTCGGAAACAAAGACGGTCAGCTTGACGATGACATCCGCTGTTAACCTCGGACAAGTTACCGTCGAAATTTCGGCGCTTTCCACTTCCGCCCGCACATGAACGTTCATGCCATGCTGGGCTTCAGGAACTTCCACAAAGTCACTGAATTTGATGACTTGGTGCAGGTCATGAACGGATTGCCCCGGGGTCAAGGACACATACAAAACTTCAAGTCTTACCTCACCGTCCACAATCACTTTGCCGGCAAGGACCCGTTTATCAGTAATTTCTACTTCCGCTTTGGTATTCAGAACTTTTTCCACGCCCGGTTTTTCTTCTGGCACTTCGAACGTATCGCTGACAATAATTTGCTTGGTTTCCTTCTCACCAATCATGTGTTCGACAGTGATATCCTGGGTTTCCAGAGCGACATTCCCGGCCGGAGTGGTCGTGAGCACTTCCATTTCTTCAACATCCATTATTTTTGCAAAAGTGCTGAGCACAGCGGCCACATCAAATGCACAAGCGTTGGTTTTACTTGGAGTCAAACTCACATCCTCCACAGTAAAATCGACAACATAATCCATCCCGGGCTCGGCGCCTGGCACATCGACAAAGGTCGTAAAATTGACATCGCCGTGCATCGAGTGAACTGATTGATCAGGTTCAAAGGCGACATACATCACTTGTACAGTCAGGGTCCCATTAATGATAATCTTGTCCGGGACAATGCTGATGTCTCTAACTTTGGCAGTTGTTTCTTTTGATAAAATCTTTTCCACGCTCGGCTTTGTTTCAGGAACTTCAATCTGACCTCTAACCACGGTCTGAACTCTATTTTCACCCTGGACCAAATTGACCTTAAGCATTTCGGTTCCAGCCATGATGGTTTCCTCCTTTCAAAATTTTTCTATACTAATATATGAGAGAAACATACGAAAATGTGCAATAAAGGTAGTCCGCCTGCAAAAAACGAAAAAAAAAAGAGGACCTGGGTCCTCTTCCTTATTTTAACATAATAAATATTTTTTATATTGTTTATATCTCGATCAGTTCTTCAATTTTTATGCTATACCGTTAATCAACCGATAAACATCTGCACGAACATTTTCCCGTATGGGCCGCCGCTGACAACACCAATGCCCACTTTAGTATAATTTGAATTTAATATGTTTGCCCGGTGTCCGGACGAGTTCATCAGATTGGTATGCGCAGAATCAACGGTTGGAGCCCCGGCTAGGTTTTCCCCGGCGTAGCGATACTGCACCCCGTATGTTTTCATCATATCGAAGGGAGAACCGTAAGTTGGTGACGTATGGTCAAAATAATTTTTATCAATCATATCCTGCCCCTTCATTCTTGCCAACTTGACCAGGGTCAGATCGATTTGCAGTGGTTGCAGGCCTGCCTTGCTCCTTTCCTGATTCACCAAATCGAACATCCGCTGCTCGTCGGCATTTAAACCGCTTACGGGTGTCGGCGTGGGTGTTGGTGTTGGCGTCGGTGTCGGTGTCGGTGTCGGTGTTGGCGTTGGCGTTGGCGTCGGCGTCGGTGTTGGTGTCGGTGTAATCACTTTTTGACCGCCTGTAAACAACAGGACGATAGTTTTATAGTTGTTTTTTGTGATTATTCCAACGCCAACCCGGTCATAAGATGAGCTGAGTATGCTCGAACGGCTGCCGCCGGCGCTTAGTCCCTGAAATGCCGAGTTAACAGTCATAGCCTTGCATAGGCTTTCCCCGGCGCTGCTATACTGCACACCGGCCGCCCTCAACATATCACAGGTAGATCCATACATTGGCGAGTTATGGCTGAAATAGCCGTTCGAAGCAATATCCTGGGCCTTAATCCGGGCCAGATTTGACAGAACAGGGTCGACAACCAGCGAGGCTTTATTCGCGTCATGGCGCGCCTGATTTATCAGGTCAGCCATAGACTGCTCATCAGCTGTGCAGGAAAGGCTGGCGTCAGCCGGCGCCGGAGCCGCCGCCCCAATCGAGAAAGCCAGCGCAAGAAGGAACAAGGTAGCAATCAAACCGAACTTCAGGTTTTTGGAAAACCGCATAAAGTTACTCCTTTCTTTTGAGCCTCCGGGGTTAGCTGACGGGTTCGGTAAAAGACAAAACCCTACCCATTCGAGTCACAAGATAAAGGACATGGCATTATTATACAATAATACCGGTGCCTGGGTCTTAGCTAATGACTTTACCGGGATTCACCCCATAAACCGGTTCCCCCGTACCCTGATTTTTTGGGATTCGGCTGCTTGTATTTAATTGGCATTGACTTAACGTCTGACGTCTGACGTCCGCCAAAAGACGGCTGTTAAAGAAGCTCTTTATGAAAAGAGCTTGTACAAGTTTAATATATAAGCGAATGGGGTCTCATGGCAAAACGGGCAATTAAAGACCAGCTATCGTAATGTTTACTTTTATGGGATTATTCTGCGGTGTTGTCAGATAGACTCCAAATTAGGGTTGATTGCTAAGATCCGGCAAAAAATAAAAGCTAACGGCAGTTGTCCAGGGCCTTGGTTACTACATGAACATCTACTAATAATAACTTAAACAAAGTTTCCGCTTCCCTGGCCGCGCAACCGGACAGAAAAATACTTAGCTGACCGCTATCGACAAGTTTTCGGATTACCTGGTAAACCCTGCCGTACGGTGGGTCGGCGCCTGGAGACTCTTCGGCGCCAGACCCTTCACTAAGTCTCAGTGCCGCTAAAAACCCATTGTTGTAACCTAATGCGCTTCCTTCGGTATATCCTTTTTCAAACCCTGACTCAAAGCCCAAGTTGTATCCTAAATGATAACCAAGATCTTTCTGCCGACCATGGGTCCAACATTGCTCATTTTTCCCTTTTTTTTCTTCGCCCATGTCTCCTGCCCTTCCAAGAGATTATACCCTAATATGTACCCATGGCATTAGGGGCGTAAAATACCGCCCCTAGACCTTCAGTAAGAACCAAACATTCCAGCCCATCAGCACCCGTTACAAAACAGGTTAAGATAAATAACTTTTTTTTCAAACCTTTACGAAACCGTTTCACGAGCAATTCATCAAGGTTATTCAAGGTGCTCACCATTTGCTGTGAGCTATCCACTACGAGTGAATACCGGCCGTCCGCCTGTTTGTTCAGGACAATTTGAAACGGCGAGTTCTGGTCCTGCCCCGATAACTCGTTAATCTTTTCAAGATATTGTTGAGCCGCTTTCATGGCGTCTTCTCTGTTGTTAAAACTCGGACCGATTGCCGGGATATCTTCACCTAAAAAAGCCAGCGCTACATCACCGGACACAACTGCTTTCAGTACCATAAGATAAGCCTCCCCGGTAATCAATATATGGCCCGGCTGAAACAAAGGTGAGGTGGATCAGCAAAAATCAATAATTTACGGGGAAAGTTAAACGAACTCTATGCCAAGCCGCTCCACTATATTGCTGATCCGGTTAAATATGGTCAGCTTATCCGATCCGGCAAACAGCAAACCCACAACTTTATGGTTTTGATTCAAAATTATTGACCCGCTGTCTCCCGGTTGTGAAGCCATATCAGTCACTACCTGGTCGGAAAACCAGACTTTTTCGTCATCTTTCATTTCCACTTGCAGCGTAGTGCCGATGGATTTAACCACACCACTAGTCAGACCGGTAGTCCTGCCGCTCTTTTGCACCTTCTGACCGGGTTTAATATCAGCTATTCCTTTTATCTCGCCTATCTCCAGGATAGAGGGCTTGACAAGATCCGCTGAATCAAGTTTGGCCAATGCGCAATCCACGGTGTTTTCAGCCGCATAGTTTTTATAAAAGCGTATTTCATAATCCCGTTTAACCAGGTTAAGGATCTTGGTACTTCCGCTAGCTAAGGCCGACGCCACCGGGCAGTCGGATTTAGCCACATTTTTTTGCAGCGGCACATAGCGCTGCAGTACACCGATGCGATCTTTCAAGGTGCCCCCGTCATAAGGCCCGGGCTGTGCAACTACATGGAACAACTATACAAGCATTCAAAATTTAGCGGCAACCATTCTCTCATATAACTACTGACTACTGGCTACTGACTACTTATATAGTATTATTAGTCTGATTTTCCTATGCGAAATTTTACCCAATTGCTCTCCGGTGAAAATTAAATCCAGGTTGTATTTTTCTTTTATGCTCTCACTAATCTCTTCACCGTTATCGATAATAATAATTTTCTTGATAAACTTTTCTAAAAACATTCTATCAATATCATTTATATTAATCTGAATTTGCCCGGAATTAGTTTTTTGAATACTTTCTTCCACCTGCCTTGTTTTGATTAATTCTTCTTTCAGCCTGAGAATACCGGCGTTTAAGACAGTAATTTCCTTCTCAATCTCAGCGGCGACCTCAATGTAAAGAGCCTCGTTGACATTTCCCTTGATTCTGTCAAAATACACCATCCGCTGCTGCCGTTTTTTTTCGATTATTTTATTTTCCAGCCGCTTTACTTCTTCGTCTATTTTTACAGTGGGTAGTCTGATACTTTTGTTATACGCATCTGCCAGCAGGTTTTGAACATTTGTCTCCCGGGCCATTTGTTCAATATCTTCGACGAGATAATTGACCAATCTATCTTCCAGTATGTGATGAGTCGTACACCCCCCCCTTTTTCGGCCAAAATTATTATACCTGCCGCAAATGTAATGAGCGGGGCGGTTTTTTTTCTTTTTATGAACCAGATAAGCTCCACAAGCGGCGCAGATCAAAAAACCGGAGAAAAGATGCTGTTCTTTTGACTTATTCTTTTTTCTTCCTTCCCCCTCATGCCATCTTTTAACTCTGATCCTTTGCGCCAGTTCAAAGG
>MVQK01000067.1 GCA_002067515.1 Pelotomaculum sp. PtaB.Bin013
CCGAACCGCCGGCGAAACATATCTACCATTTGAGGTGTCAGTGATATCTCAGGAACCAGAACAACCGCCTGGCGGCCTGTTCCCAGGGTTATCGAAATTGCCTGCATATAAACTTCGGTTTTACCGCTGCCGGTTATACCATGCAATAAAAAGACTTTAAACATGCCCTGCCGGATATCCCGCGCGACTTGATCCAAAGTTTCTTTCTGTCCGTCGTTGAGAACGAGACCGTTAGAATCAACTGAAGTCTGCGCTACCCGCACCAGCCTGCGCGGCGAATTCTCCGGCGATATCACCAGCAAGCCTTTTTCAACTAGCGTGTCAACTACTGAAGCTGAAACCCCCTCTGCCACGGCCAGTTCCTTGCGGGTCAACCCCGGATTAATCATCGCTTTTTTTAATAAGGCAGCCTGCTTCGGAGCCCGGCTCAGTGAATTCAACGCGCTTTCAAGATCTTTCGCCTGAATAGCCGGGTGGACTTGTTTCACCACACGTTGTCCTTTTACCAGCAACCGGGGTGACAAGATCCGTTGAAGCGCTTCCGCCGTACTGCAGAGATAATTCTCCGCCATCCAACGGGCCAGTTCCAATAATTCCGGCGTAAATACCGGCTCAGCGTCCAGTACCCCGGCGATTTCTTTAATGTTTACCGTATTTTCCGGAAAGCCGAATCCGGTTACGTAACCGGCCAGGCTTCTGTTATTGAAAGGCACCAGTACTCTAATACCTACTTCAACTTTATCCTGAAGAGCGGCTGGGACAGCATAGTGAAAAACCCGGTCAGTACTCCGGGTATTTAGCGCGACAATCACCTCAGCAAAAGCCCCAATTTTCTTCATTATACCCTCCAGGGGAAATCTTTTCAAATGTTAGAGTTATTCTATTATATCAAAAAAAAGCCCGGCGATAAAGAATACCAACCGGGACACAGAGGTCTCACCTGTTACTCTTGACTATTTTGCATAAAGCGAACACTAAATGTTGTCCCCGTGGAACCAGTGTCCACCTCAATTTTAGCATTGTGTCTGTTTGCTATACTGTAGCAGACCGCCAAACCTAAACCTGTGCCATATTCTTTAGTAGTGAAAAAGGGAGTGCCCAGTTTTTCAATTATGTCAGGAGCAATGCCTCCCCCTTGATCCCGCACCAATAATACAACGTCATCATTAACAATAAGAGTTCTTATGATCAATTTCCCACCGGCTGTCATTGCCTCAAGTCCATTGCGAACAAGGTTAAGAACCATTTGGCGTATTTCCTTTTCATCAAGGAGTATATCTGGAATCTCCACCAGATCCAATTCAATATTTTTGTCAGTATTCAGAGCATCCGCCTGAATTAAAGGAAAGATAGTCCGCACTATGTGGTTAAGATTCTGTGATTTTAAATCGACCGGCTTGTTTCTTGCCAAAGTTAGAAACTCGGTAATTATTGAATTAGCCCGGTCTAGTTCCTCGATCATTAAATCAAAGTTATCTTTATATTGTGCGAACGAATCTTTTCTTTTGTACATTTGCAGGAAACCACGCACGGTTGTCATGGGGTTTCTAATTTCGTGGCCGATACCAGCGGCCATTTCTCCAACCAGGTTCAGGCGTTCCAAACGGGCCATTTCTTTTTCAATCTGTTTGCGCTCGGTGATATCATTAATGACACTTAGCAAACATTGCTCGCCGTTGAGTTCAATGATTTCCGCAGAAAACAGACAAGTTAGTACTTCTCCTGACTTCATACGAAAGTTTACTTCAAGGTTTTTAACAACTCCCTGTTCCATGACTGTTTTTATTATTTTTGCGCGGTCTGCAAGATCAACATAAATATTCAGATCTATAACCGTGTTACCGATCACTTCCTGACGCGAATAACCGAAAAGGTTAATAAAATTGTTATTGACGTTAATTAACCGCCCATTTGCGATCACACTGATAGCCAGTGGATTAGGACCGGCATTAAAAGCTTTAAAAAACCGTTCTTCGGATAAACGCAGCACTTCCTCCGCGTGTTTGCGCTCAGTGATATCATTGACTACACTCAGTAGACACTGCTCGCCGTTTAGCTCGATGATATCCGCCGAAAAAAGTCCCACCCGCACTTCGCCTGACTTTGTGCGGAAACTGGTTTCATAATTATATACGATGCCTTGCTTCATAACCATATGCAACATTTTCGCACGAACCATGGGGTTTACAAAAATATTTAAATTTTTAACTGAATAACCGATAACCTCTTCACGAGAGTAACCCAAAACACTAACAAAACTGTTATTTACTTCAATGTATCGTCCACTCGAGATAGTACTGATAGCCATAGGATTAGGACTGGAGTTAAAAGCTTTTGAGAACCGTTCTTCGGATAAACGTAGAGTTTCCTCCATCTGCTTTCTTTCAGTGATTTTCCTTAAGTCCTTCTCAGATTGCTTGCGCTCGGTAATGTCGCGGATGGATTCAATGGCTCCGACCAGGTTGCCTTCGCTGTCAAAAAGAGGTGACGCCTTTCCCCATAAATATACTTCATTTTTCTTGAATGGCAGTTGAATAAAGACCTCTCCGTAAATTGTGTTTCCCTCTCTAACCAAGTTCTTATATTTTCGCCCGGTTGCCAAGTCGTCTAAAAATATCAGATCTATTAAAATCGGCCTTGACTCCCCATAAAAAGGTATGGCGTATGCGTACTCACCTTTACCCATGATATCCGCCTTGCTCACACCGGTCATTTCTTCAATAGCCCTATTCCAGGCAACTACCTTCTTATCCCGATCAATGACCAGTGTAGCGTCAGGTAGAAAATCTATTATGTCCAAAAGCTGTTGATTGGTAGTGTAAAGTTGTTCTTTATTCAAAACAACGCCTCCGTTAATTAAGTAATAAGACGGAGTTATTCTATGCAAGTTATTTTTATTCCTTTAGAGAAATTGTCAACTTAAGTCGAACTTATAATTAATAAATATTACATACATAGCAAAGAGGCCGCACCGAGAAACATTCCGGTACAGCCTCTTGTATTATCTGTTTCCTTTGTTCTTTTTGATGTTTTTCCGCAACTGCTTATACGTTTCAAGGGACCCTATCATGTCTATCATTTTTTGCTTCTGCGCCCGCGCGGCAGTCATTGTGTTTTTGCGTTCCTCAAAAACCATCTCCCGCTGAAGCTTCTTGTAGTTTTCATATCGCCCAGCGCTTAACGTTCCATCCTCAATGGCTTTCCTCACTGCGCAACCCGGTTCGGACTCATGCCTGCAATCCCTGAAATAGCATCCTTCGGCCAATTTCTCAATGTCATTAAATGATTTTGTCAAATCGGCGTCTAATACCTGAAGTTCTCTCATTCCCGGCGTGTCGATCACTACTCCGCCATCAGGCAGCACGAGCAGTTGTCTATGGGTGGTGGTGTGCCTGCCCTTACCGTCCCCCCTGATTTCCTTTGTGGCAAGCACTTCCTCGCCCATAAGCCTATTTATCAGAGTGGACTTGCCTACACCTGACGAGCCAATGAAAGCTATAGTTTTTCCCTTGTCAAAATACATAAGCAAGTCAGTGTAACCGCCGTCATTCATACATGAAGTCACAACTACATCCACGCCTGGCGCAACGGATTCTATTTCTACGAGCTTATCATTGATATCCTCACACAAATCGGACTTTGTCAGTACGATTACCGGTATCGCCATGCTGTCCCAGGCGATCGAAAGATACCTCTCAATACGTCGCAGGTTATAGTCTTTATTAAGAGACATACAGATGAACACCGTATCAATATTGGCGGCAATAATTTGACGCTCATGTCCCGTCCCGGCCGCTTTCCGCTCAAAACAGCTCTTCCGTGTGAGAATGTAATGTATTATCGCGTAACCGTTCTTTTCATCGGTTCGGTCAACCAATACCCAATCACCCACGGCAGGATATTCTGCCGAAGCGGATGCCGAATAGCCGAGCTTTCCTGAAACCTTAGCGTTAATCTCTCCACCCTCGGTTATGACTTTGTACATATCTTTATGCTGTATTGAGATTCTCGCTAAAAAGAGATTGTCGCCATACATTGTGGCTTCTTGAGCATATCGTTCGGTAAGCCCTATATTATATAAATTTATTTTATTCATTATTATATTTGTCCTCCCTATTTTGATAGCCAGGCAAGGGGAGGGCAGATTAAATTTAGTTTAAACGCGCCCCCCCTTTGCTACCGACTCCACTACATATGTTATAAACATAAATACAGCTCCTTTCCGTGTTTGTCCATTCATTAATTTTCTCCAGTGGAAATATTCTTATATTATAATACAGTAATTAATTATCAGGGTAAATAGTGGCAAGAGCAATAAGAATTTTACACTGAAGGCGATATAATATTCCCCTTTTAAACTTTGGGGGCAAGTGTTCCAATTTCATTTATGGGATAATAGCGAAATTCTGCCTTGCCGATAATATTTGCAAGAGATACCGGCCCCCAAAATCTACTATCATAGCTGTTATTGCGATTGTCTCCCATCACAAATAATTCATTGTCAGGTACCATAAAAGGAGCAAAATCAGTATTGGGTTTTTCCAGGATATATGGTTCGTCAAGCTGCTTTCCGTTAATGTAAACTAACCCGCCTTTTATTGAAATTGTCTCACCGGGCAAACCAATTACCCTCTTTATTAAAACTTTTTCGTTTAAATCAGCAGATTCGGGAGGATTGAAAACTACAATATCGCCGCGATTAATCCCCCTTGTTCCGTTGAGCTTGTAAAAGAGTTTATCTATTATCAAGTGATCTCCAACTTTTAAAGTCGGAAGCATGGATTCACTTGGGATCCATTTTGCCTCGGCAACGTAAGTTCTGACGGCTAAAGATAAAATAACCGCTATCACAATAGTTTTTATCCAATCAAACAATACTTCCTTTATTTTAGATTCCATTGTTTTCTCCTATAAATAATAGTATTTATATTAAATTATATCTTATTTTCATTATTTGAAACTACTGTAATATATCCCATTCGAAAAACCTGCTCCGGCAATAGAATCTGGCCGTTGCTCAAGCAATTCCTGTAAAAGTAAGATAGAGCAATACCGTGTTAAGTGAGATAATAAGCGTGGTTATTATCCAACCGGTTATATTCGTCAGCGGCCTGTTTACCAGCGTCCCCATAATATCTTTTCGCCGGGTAAGCAGCATTAAAGGTATGATGGCGACGGGCAGCGCAAAACTGAGAACCACCTGACTAACGACCAGCGCCTTTATGGGGTTGATACCCAAAGCAATAATAATCATTGCCGGAACCATTGTCACCAGCCTGGTAACTATCATGGGTAATTTTAAGTTAACGAATCCCTTCATTATTGTTTGACCGGCCAAGGTACCTACCGCCGAAGAAGAAAGACCGGACGCCAACAGAGCTATAGCAAAAGCCCCGCTGGAAAATGAACCAAGCAGCGGAGCCAGGGACTGGTGCGCCTGTTCTATGGACTCGACTTCCATACCCTGGGTAAAAAAAACTGACGCGGAAACCACAACCATCGCCGCGTTAACCAGGAAGGCAATATTCATAGCCAAAACAATATCCAGCCGCTCAAGCTTGAAATGCATATGTTTCTGACTGTCTGTTTCCGGTGTTTTGCGGCACTGGACCAATTGCGAATGCAAATATATAACGTGAGGCATCACAGTCGCCCCGAGCATCCCCACAGCTATTAGTACAGCCTCCCCGTTCGGCAAGGAAGGCATCAGGGTATGGAAGCCAACCTGAATCCAATCAGGTTTCGCCAGAAATAATTCTATGCCATAGGCAATACAGATAACCGCCACCAGACATGCAATAATAATTTCCACTGCTCTCTGGCCGTACTTTTCCATGTAGATAATGATAAAGGTCAGCACACCTGTCAAGAGACCGGCATATACCAGCGGTATATGAAAAAGCAGATACAAACCAAGAGCGCCGCCGAGAAATTCGGCCAGATCAGTGGCCATTGCGGCAATCTCCGCCGCCGTCCAGAAAAACCAGTTTACCTTTCTGGAAAATATCTTTGAACACATTTCCGGCAGGTTAGAACCAGTGGCTATACCAAGCTTGGCTGAGACAGTCTGAAGAAATATCGCCATTAAATTACTCCAGAGAATAACCCAAACGAGATTATAATTAAATTTAGATCCACCGCTAATATTAGTGGCAAAGTTACCCGGGTCAAATACCTGAATTGGAACAGTTCCTTCACTTATCCTCGGGCTCACTCCTGTACCAAGGTGTACAGGCCTGCGATATTATCTATGACAATTTTCGGGAAGGCACGATGACCTGCTGTTTTTTCACATCAACGATTCCTGGGGCGTTAATCCTAAGCCCAGGGGAGAAAATCACAAATCAAAAACAACAATGTATAGAAAATCTCTAAAGACACTTGACCCTGACGTTAGGTAATGGTTTATCATTGAATGTGAAGGAAGTGAGAGCCCATGGGTTATACGATCAACCAGGTTGCCCAACTTGCGGGAGTGACGATCAGAACTTTGCGATATTATGACAAAATTGGGCTGTTAACTCCGTCAACAAGGACAGAAGCAGGTTACAGAATTTACTCGCAAGAAAATGTGGAGAGACTTCAGCAGATACTTTTTTTTAGAGAACTTGATTTTCCTCTTGCGAAAATTATTGAGATACTCAATAATCCCGCATTTGACCGGCAAGACGCGCTAAAAATGCAGGCTGAATATCTCGAAAGGAAAGCACAAAGATACTTGAAATTGTCTCAGCTTGCCAAAGAAACATTAAGAAATTTAGAGGGAGGCAATAAAATGGAAAAAGAGGATATGTTTAAAGGTTTTGACTATGGAAAAATGATGGAGGGACAAAAACAATACGAAGATGAGGTAAAAGAGCGTTGGGGAAACACTAAGGCGTATAAGACATCGATGGCGAAAACAGCGAAGTATACCAAGGAAGATTGGGAACGCATAAACAGCGCGCAAATGCAAAACCTCAAAGATCTTTATAATTTGTACAATGCTAAAGTACCTCATGACGATCCCCGGGTACAGGAGGTAGTCGACAGGTCAAGGAGATTTATAAGTGATAATTTTTATGAATGTTCACTTGAAATCTGGAGCGGGTTGGGCAAGATGTATGTTTCCGACAAGAGATTTACCGCGTATTATGATAAATTCGCTCCCGGTCTTGCCGCATACTATAACGATGCTATCCAGCATTATTGTATTAATAAGGCATAATATTTTTGATATTGGGAACATTTTTCCTCTTAGCGGTGATAAGAAGTACTTCCCGAATACCGTTCTTGCCAAGGAGAGTGATTGATTAAGAGAAGAACGTTCTTGGTTAAGGCAAAGTGCAACAGTGCTAGTGTCAATTATATGGACAGGTGTCAATTATATGGACACAGTCTGCATTGGAGGTAGATGGTTTATCTATACGGCGATACTGATACCACTATAGGTTTTAACGGTGGCACATTAATTGCATCATTTAAAATATTATGTCGCGTTGGCTTTGGCGGTGATTTCCCACTTTAAGCCGGTCGGGAGCCCTCCTCCACCGCCACAGCCGCGTAGGCCGGATTTTTTCAGAGGTGGGAACTTCTCACTTAGATCACTGCATTTCCTTGAGAACTGCCAAATTCCCTTCCCCGCCGGCATCCGTCTTGGCCCTGTCTTCAAATAGTTCCACACGCTCTCATAAAAATATGACTGTTATCAAAATAAAAATTAATAATTTAAAAAAATAACGATAATTTTATGTCCTAGAATTGAAACATTCAAAAAAAAAACCCACCTCTTAAACAGTAGGGTTAAGTACCAGAAACACTTGAAGTTGCTAAGCCTTTGACAATATTTTTTTTCCGACTTTCTGTCCGACATCTTGTCCGAATAGTTCGAGAAATTTAATAAAATCATGGGGTCCTTACTGAACTATTTAACCTGGCTTCCTTTGTTATTAAATTAAGAAAACCCTTGATTCATAAGGAGCTTAAAACATTTAAATGGCGCGCCCGGCAGGAATCGAACCTAGCACCCATTAATAGCCTTGACGATAACAGATTGCCTATTGTATCTAAAAAAACTTATTCATTACCAACCAACCTTTACTTTTCCAGGGTTGTATTGGCGACTCTTGTAGTCTCGAATATCTAAGATAGGTGAATCTTTTTTTGAATATTAACAACAGTCTTTTTAATTAATCTTTCTGGATTTTTTTCTTCCTCTCTACGAAGGAATTTTATATATTCTCTTAAGTTCCCTCCGTGTTTTCCCAATAAAATCTCACGTAATTTCCTTACTTCATTAACAATTGGGTCATTCATTAGTGTCAAACCTCCCCATCAGTTCATATGGTGTAACTATTTCCGGAGTTTTTAACCCAACGGCGTCATTGTATGATTTCAACTTCCTGCGAACGTCTCCATGAGCAAGGTGCTTGCAATTCCATGTTAAAAGGTAGTCAATTTCGTATACTACCGCATAAGCAAGGTGTAACGCATCAACCGCGGATTTCTCGGAAATCTTTAACTCTTCTAAATATTTGCCTGATATTATCTCAAGTTCCTCTTTCACCTGCAAAACTTCAATATCTTTAAATAAATTAAGCTCTTAAACTTACCGCTTTTAAATCACCTGAATAAACTTCGGCCAAAACTGCTTGTGAAATAATGAAAGTTATCCCTTTCCCTATCCCACCATTCACGGGTTATTTGTTGATTAGAAAGCACTAAAATGTCCCTACTCAATCTTGCCGCCAAATAACTTGGTATGGTTGTTTCTAAGTATAAGGTCGGCTTGGTTGTCATAATCATACCTCATTAAAAATAAAAATCCAAGTTCTTACAAAAATTATCTCATTTAAAATTCTTACTGTAAAGAATAAGATTATAAAATTACGCTCACCGGCACGCCGATTGAATGTCCGCCCCCCAGTACAACAGATACGAAAGGCTTAGACATGCTGGCAATAATCTCTGCAATCGCTAAGCCCGCTTCCACATCTCCCCCCACCGTATTGAGCACAATTAAAATGCCTTTTACCGGGATCGCCGGGTATTATTCCCGAATCGGATTTACAACCGGCAGTGGTCATTTTCTTCACTCCTCGCAATACTAAGAAATTTTCTGATTCATTCATCTCTTAGTATGTTTTGGAAGAAGTAAAAGTAACCACCAAAAATTCATGACAAATAATCAACATAAAAGCACATAGTCACATAACGGCCCTTGCAAAGACAAAGGACAAAAGTTGTGCCGTGGAAATTATTTACTAAAAGGGGGATCTTGATAGATTGATACGGATAGCCATCGGATTGTATATGATTTGGCTGGTCGGTGCGGGTATTGTATTGATTTTAGGGAATGTTATATTATAGTTTCTACCTGAATTTAAGCATATTCAAAAAAGGGTTAATTCTACATAAGAAATGGATGGACTATTATTGTGAAAGTAAATGTAGAATTGGGTTTTACATCCCTTGAACAAGAGTTTGAGAATATATCCCTACCCGTGGAAGGAAATATACCAGAATGGCTTTCAGGTACTTTTATACAAAATGTGTTGCTTCTCACGTAATTTGACGGTGGGATTCTCACCGTCAATGGCGTGAGAGTTGTTTTGCCAATCAGCCAA
>MVQK01000068.1 GCA_002067515.1 Pelotomaculum sp. PtaB.Bin013
TTATGCCCAAAATAAAACCCATCTCCGATTTAAGGAATTACAATGAAGTCCTGCGAGATGTTTCCATAGGCGAACCAGTATTTTTAACCAAAAATGGCAGAGGGAAATTTGCTATTTTGGATATTAACGAATATGAAAAATTAAAGGCTTCCCTGAAGCTGATGTCGCGGCTTGCCAAGGGAGAGCAGACCGGAAAAGAAAAGGGATGGATGACTATCGAGGAAGTGGAAGCAGAACTTGGGATCGAGGATGAATAAGCTAAAAATTTCGCCCGAAGCCAGAGATGATTTGGCAAAAATTAAAAGCTACATTTCTCAGGAACTTTGTAATCCGCAAGCGGCTGTAAATTTGGTCTCAAATATGCGTATACTGTTCGGCGATTTACCGGAAGATGAAGAAAAATAGAACACAGCTTTACTCTACACCGTCAGTTTGAGATCTGGCGATTTATTATACAATAAATAATTTTCGCAAAGAGAAAGTGTGATGTTTTATGGATAGTAGAATAGATGAAATAACACAGAATGCATTATTAGAAGCCTTGGAAAAGGCGAAAGATTATAGCCGGCAGTTACAAGAAAAAAGGGAACAGCGGCTGTGGAGAGAGATTAATATTCCATGCAATCTCTCTGATGCTTTAAGAAGATTATCAAAAAATGAGCTCAGTAAAATTCGTCAGACCCTCGGTTTTAAAAACTTGAGTTCACTGAAAAAAGGAGAGCTGATTTGTAAGCTTGTTAATTTGATACCTGCAAAATTTAAGAATATAATCTATACTTTTGACCGGGAAAGATATAGTTTGGCCAAAAGAATGTTAAAGAATAAAGGTTGTGTAACGGCTAATGGTATCCCTATATTTAAAGTTGAATCACTTGTAAGATATGGTATTGCTTTTCCGGGGGTTCACCATGATCAAAAGATTTTATGCATGCCCTTGGAACTTATGAATATTTTTAAAGAAATTGACGGAAATGAACTTGAATCAATTGTGCGGCGTAATACGGAATGGATAAAGCTAACGCAGGGATTACTTTATTATTATGGTGTCATGGGCGCTTTGAGTATAAATAAAATGATTAACCAGCTTACCGGACAGGAAGCAGACCTGGTGGGATATATTGGTGTGTTGTCTGCCGCAAGTGATTATTATGGACAAATAATGTTATCTGCCTATGGTTATCAAGACCATAGGGTTTTTGACGCGAAGAAAATTATTGATGAGCAAAAAATGAGACCAGGTGTTCACTATTATCCATTCACAAAGCAACAGTTGTTAAAAGCCGGCGAGCCTGATTTTATTGAAAGAACCCCGGCGATGAGCAAATTAATACGCTTTCTTCTGGAATACTATGATTTATCTGATGAAGAAATTAATGAGATGATGCTGCAATTAATCGATATGATCAATCTGGATATGATGCCGACAAGGATGATAGAATATCTGGGAAGCTGGCTGGAGTTCCCTTCATTTGATATGGTGCGGGAATTGACCGCCAAGCTGACGGAACTTTGCAATCATACTCGAATGTGGATACTCAAGGGTCATACTCCCAACGAGCTTTCCCAGGAAGAAAAGAAACACTTAAAACCAATGCCGGCGGAGCCATTTAAGTTAAATCAAACAGATTCAAATATTTATAATATAAGGACAGGCGCTAAAATAGGCCGCAATGATCCATGCCCCTGCGGCAGCGGCAAAAAATATAAAAAATGTTGCGGAAAGTAAAAGGGGAATAGGTGTTTTCCTAAATTTATAAGACAATGGCAATGAGATATTTAATTATAAAAAGTCAGGGTAACATGTTAAATGTTCCCTGGCTTTTTATATAATTAAATATCAACAGTGTCAATATTTAACATTGATTTGTCGTAATCTTGTCGCACGCTTAATTATCCATTTATAAATATGATTTATAAGTTTGTTGCATTAATACATGCAGCTATTGTAGATTGTTAATGTTTAAGTATTGAAATATACTAATAGGTTTCATGGTATTTTAAGATATATGGTTTAATATTATAAACGGTTAACCCGAGCAAAAATTACATCGTTCTTGTATGGTGAGGCCATTATAAAGCTGTAAAATAATTATAAGAATGCATTGAGGTTGATTAGATGCTAATATTTAAATTTACTTAATATTATTATTATAATATTATTGACATAAAAGATTTTATGTTGTATATATATTTACGAAACAATGACCATAACGTCCTAAGACAACGGCTTTTATCGATTTTATCTACGAAACGAACCGCGTGGGAGGATCCGATAATGGTGGAGCAAATCGACGACCTGCGGGAACGCTTTTTCAACTGGTGTGATAATGTGGTGCAAGACCACATTGAACGCGAAGGAACCATGCTCAAACGGTGGCGGCCACGCAAGAATCCTGACGGCAGTTATGAGTTGGTATGCAAACTGATTCGCGATGAAACAGACTACAAACTTACAGTACCCATACCGGAGGAGTATCCTGAACTTCTTGAGCGAGAGTACTTCATCACTCACCCGCCGGACGAAGATAAAGAGAGCTGGTAGTGAAAAATAAGGGGGTGCTTTACCGCAGGTAAAATTCTTTCCGTTAATGTCAGTGATGATAAAGGTATAGAAAAAACAAGCGTCGATGAAATCAATGTAATTGAAGGTTGGGGGTTGGAAGGAGATGCTCATGGAGGTGATTGGGACCGGCAGGTAAGTATATTTAAGATTCCATATCTTATACGATAACTCAATGGTTCGAATTATTTAATAAATTGGAGGCTGTATATGTCACTGTATCGATTCTCCGGTAGAACGCCAATAGTTGGTGCGGGAGGTTACGTGAGTGAGCTGGCTATGGTCATCGGTGACGTTAGAATTAGTGAAAATTGCTATATAGGCCACGGTACTGTCATCAGGGGTGATTACGGGACTATCGAAATTGGTCCTGGCACCGCTGTGGAGGAGGGTACGGTTATTCATGCACCCCCTGGCGGCACTTGCCGGATCGGCAAAAGTGTCACCTTAGGGCACGGAGCGATAATTCATGCAGATGAAATTGGAGACTATGCGTTAATCGGTATGGGTTCAATTTTGAGTCTCAATGCCATAGTGGGTTGCTGGGCCATTGTCGCCGAGGGATGTGTAGTAAAGAATAAACAGAGTATTCCCGAAAAAGTTGTTGTGGCTGGTAATCCGGCCCGTATAATTAGAAACACTGAACCCAGAGACGTCGAATTTTGGACAAGGGTTAAGCAACTTTATGTTGATTTAGCCCATCGGTATTTAAAAGAAGGTATGGAAAAAATAGATTAACCTTCGGGTATTATTATGTCACGACTCAATACGCCTTAGAGATTTCCTACGATATTAAAAATTAAGGGGTTGAAGTAATGAAAATAGCGATGCCTTATAACCATGGCAGGATTAACGAGCACTTCGGCATCAGCAAAGAATTTGTTATTTTTAACGTTGAAGATGGTAAAATAGGCGAAAAGCAAATAGTTTCAAGTAGTGATCTCCAGCATAATCATGGTGGATTGGCAGATTTGTTTACCATGGAAGGAGTAGAGGTAATAATTGCCGGTGGTATGGGACCCCCTATGGCAAATGCACTTAAGTCAGTGGGGTTAGAGGTTATTACAGGTGCTTCGGGAGATGCCGAAAAAGTAGCTTCTGATTTTTCAAGCGGACAACTGGTAACCAGTTCGATAGGGTGTAATCATGCTTGCGGTGGGCATGATCATGAACATCATAGGTGATAAATAAATACCGGGGATAAATAACAAATGGCTGAGACATCAGTGTTAAAGAAGGGAAGGTAATGAAGGATGATTGACCTGACCCTTCCGGGGAGAAACCTGGTTCTGGAGCTTCATCATCTTATGCTTGATGTAAATGGCACTCTGACAGTGGATGGCCAATTAATCCCCGGTGTAAAAGAGCGAATTAAAAATCTAAAAGATAAACTTGACATCCACCTGTTGACTGCCGATACCTTAGGCCGGGGAGCTGATGTTGCGACTGAATTAGGAACTAAATTCAGTCGGGTGGATGCCAACCGGGGAGGCCAAGATAAAAAAGAGTATTTGCTCAAACTGGGGAAGGATAATACGGCAGCCGTAGGCAATGGTTATAATGATGTCCACATGCTGGAGGAGGCCGTTCTGGGTATTGCCGTTATTGGAAAAGAAGGTTGCAGCGCGGAAGCCATAAGAAGAGCAGACATAGTGGTAAATAATATTAATGATGCGCTGGATTTGCTACTGAACCCTAAACGTCTAATAGCTACCTTACGCGCTTAAGATTGCTGAATAATTTAACTGTATGATACATTTGGAAAATTAAATATTTCAAAACGTATAGCTTATCTTGATGTTACACTGACCGAGAAGTAATGCCGACACATGGTGGTGTTACTTCTTGGTAGATTTTTAAATTGATACCCAAAAGTTACGCCACATTCATTTAAAAATGTACATTAAGTCTGTCTCGGAAAATTTTATAGGATCCGTTTTCATAGACGGCAGGTAAAGTTAACCCCTTTTTCACCACCTGAATAAAACCGGTTTCATCCTTCACCCAGTCCGGCACCCAGGTGGCGAATTTTCCCACCTGCTCAATCACATGTGCATCACTCCCCCCCAGGGCTGCCACATTCAATTCCAGGGAAAGATCAAAAATCTAAATTATTTTTATACAAGATCAAATAATTATAAATATGTTTTATTTGTTTTATTTAATATTATTATGATATATTTGAGAAGGTAAAGGAAGGTTCGAACCAAGCTGGTTTAAAACTACACCTTCGCGAGTTATCAGGCGAGTAACTTTTGGGGTGGCCAAAAAGTTGGCGCTAAAAAGTTAGCTTAGTCAAATTATATTTTTCTGCGTACATTTTTTTAATAATATTATTTGAGCCATCTTAACCATCTTTATTCCCCCCGTATGAAGAGTCCCAGCGACATCTATGATGCAGGGAGTTCTAGTTGAGGTGGAATTTTTTTACCCTTTGTCAGCCCAAGGCTTTGCCGGGCAGCCGTTTGTCACCTAACCGCCTGGTAATCCGTTCCTTGTCGAAGTATCCAAGCAAGGGCAGGGCATATTTGCGGCTAGTCTGCAAAAGATCGCGCAACTCACCTATTGTCATCTCACCTTTTTGATGCAAAAAGCCGGCGATTACCCGGCTGGCCGTATTGAGAGTTTCATCAAGAAAATAAAGATTTTCACCGACTTTTTTTAGTTCACCGGTTCTTAAAAGATACCGTAACAGTTCCGAACCAGCGCTCTTACTTAAGCCCGCCGCAGCGGTCAGTTCACTCCATGCCGGGGGCTGAAAACTTGCTTCGGCTAATTCCTTCCTAATCTTATCAATTATTAAATTCATTTCCGGACCTGGTTCTGAGACAAATGACCGGCTGGCGACCGCCTGAGCCGTGCAACGGACCAGTTGGTCATTTTCCATGGTTTCAATCAGAAATTGAAAAGCTTTATTATTCAAGACAGGGAATTTCCGGTAACGAAGTTCTTCTTTAGGATATCCTTCCCGCAGGGGATACTCGCGGTGGTAGGATTCCAGCATTTGCTGCAACTCACCAGCCATGCGCCGGTAGACTTCGGTCAGCATCAGGTAAGCTTTGCCGTCGCCAGGTACTATTTTAACCTTACCCTGCAGGGCAAGCTGTTGGGCCAATTCTTCGGTCTCAGAAACTTGTAGCCCTGTCCCTGCCGCCGCGTCCGCCAATTCAGGCAACACGGGATTTCCCCGCAAATATTGTTCCAAAATCTCAGCCGGCGTACCTCTCTCCCAGGTTTCCAGAGCCTTTAGGACTTCGCTGCGAAAGCGTTTGTGCCTGCGTTCCGGCGCCGGGTCAATGACAACTCCTCCACCGATTGTCCGCATTGGTGAATAAGAGCGGATCACAAACCTGTTCCCCTTGACTGCGACCGTCCTATCTTCCATCACAATCTGAGCAAAAGCCATCGCACCCGGCTCAAGCTCCTCGCGATCCAGTAACACAACCCGGCCCAGGGCTTGTCCGGAACCAAGATAAAAACGAACTCGTGCCCGGTTTTTCAGCGGCTTGGCGGCACTTTTCAGCAATGACAAATGCACGTCCAGATGGTATGAAGATTTAAGACTGTTTACACCAGCTACCACACTTCCACGGCTGATCTGCTCCACTTCCAGACCGGCCAGGTTTGCCGCTACCCGCTGCCCTGCCACTACAAATTCAACTTTTTCTCCATGCGACTGGAGAGACCGCACCCGTGTGATCAGTCCTTGGGGCTGTACTTCCACTGAATCACCAACCCGGATTTCACCCGCTACAAGCGTCCCGGTAACCACTGTACCAAAACCCGTGACGGAAAACACCCGGTCCACAGGCAGTCTTGGCGGACCGGCTGTGGTTTTAGCCGGAGTATCTTCCGCCACACGTTCCAGCAACTCAAGCAAGTTGTCTATGCCTTGACCGGCCACTGCTGATACTGTTACCAAAGGAGCATCCTCTAAAACAGTGCCCTTTAAAAAATCCCGCACTTCTTCCTTTACTAAATCAACCCATTCTTCATCCACCAGGTCGGCTTTGGTCAGGACAATAACACCTTTTTTCACTTGAAGCAACTGGATGATGTCCAGATGTTCACGGGTCTGGGGCATTACTCCTTCATCCGCGGCAACCACTAGAAGCACCAGGTCAAAGCCGCCGGCTCCGGCCAGCATATTTTTAATAAAGCGCTCATTCCCGGGCACATCAACAATGCCGTACTTGGGTCCACCCGGCAGCTTAAGGGCGGTAAAACCAAGCTCGATCGAAATACCCCGCTCTTTTTCTTCTTTTAACCGGTCAGTGTCAACACCAGTCATAGCTTTTACCAGGGCAGTTTTACCGTGGTTGACGTGACCGGCAGTCCCGATAATCAGGTGTTTCATTTTTAGATCACCTTCTATCGTCGCCGTCCACTATAAAAAACATTTGCCGACCTCAACTTCCGCCTTGTTTCATACGGTGTCTCTAAAGAGGCCGGCCAGATTCCCTGCTTTTTCTTTCAGTAGGCTTTACGCTGGCAGTAGGCATCAGCAAGTTTGGAGGTCCTTCAAATTCAACAAATCCTTAAACTGCGACAACACTTTTTACTTCAGGCAGTTCTTGTTTAAGAACTCGCTCTATTCCGTTTTTTAGGGTCATGGTAGCGCCTGGACAAGTTCCACAGACTCCCTTTAACCTAACTTGTACTACCCCTTCAGGGGTAACGTCAACAAGCTCAACATCTCCGCCATCTCTTTGGAGAAAAGGTCTGACTTTATTCAATGCTTCCTGTACCTTTTCTTTCATTGGATATAACCCCCTCCTGTGTAGTAGCTTAATAAAGCAAATATTAATATTTATTGTATAGTTAAATACTATCGATGGCAAAGAAAATAAATTTATGATTTATATACATATCATAAGTAATATTTATTTGTGATGCGTAACTACATATTAGCCATGTGGCTGATCATGGGTCATCCCCTGGTAGTGTTGCTTCAGCGGTACAAAGTCCAAATAAAGATAATTTATTTCATCTTAAATGACGATAAAATATTTCTATGTATCCAATAAAGGTTTCTTGTTTTTTTTATTGAATTATCATCATAGTTATATGATTGAGTAGCTATGAGAATATAGGGGACGTGATGAATTGCTCACGAAGAGTGAGGAGGTGAGATAAGCATGAGTGCAAAATTTAGGTTTGAACCAATGCTCTTAGGTTTTACGCGAGATTATTGAGCATATGGTGTTGCTGATTTGTCTGGAGTTTCCAGACAACAATATGCGACACACACAAAACTTGTACGCATTATGTGCGCCGGCGGAGTTAATTTGGCATATGTACTCAGAGCTTTCTTAAAAAATACTTATGGAATGTTTATTGGTGTTTGTCATCTTAGAAGCGCAATAATTACTACCTCAGGAGTGTGATAAGAATGAGCACAGGTTTTAAGTTTACACCAAAGATGTTAGGTATAATATGCAATTGGTGCTGTTACGGAGGCGCTGACCTTGCTGGAGTTTCCCGTTTTCAATACCCCCCTTATATAAAGCTTATTAGGGTGATGTGCTCCGGCAGAGTCGACATGGAACATGTGTTTCGAGCCTTCTCAAAGGGAGCAGACGGGGTGTTTGTCGGCGGTTGTCATCTTAACGACTGTCATTATATTACTAATGGAAATTACGATGCATATGGCATGGTTCAGTTATGTAAAAAATTAATGGAGCACATAGGAATAAATCCCAATAGATTAAGGATTGAATGGGTATCTGCCGGTGAAGGAATCCGTTTTGCCAATATTATGAATGAATTCAGCGTGGAGATAGAGAAGTTAGGACCTCTTGGCAAAAGTGAAGGAATTGACGAAAATGCATTAAAGTCCAAACTTGAAGCAGTTACAAATCTAGTCCCTTACATTAGGCTGGTGGAAAGGGAGAGACTGAGAGTACCTTTCAGATCAGAGGAAGAGTATCAAAAATTTTTCACCAGTGACGAGTTCAACAGGTTGTTTGAAGAAACAATTGCAGAAAAATTGTCAATAAGCCAAATTGTCTCACTCTTGCGGGAAGGCCCCCTTACAACCGGAGAGATCGCTAAGGTTCTAGGCCTGACCCCGTCTGAAGTGTCAAGACACCTTAATAGTTCGTCAAGGCAAAGATTCGTAAGGTACGATGAAGGCCTGAAGTGTTATGCTCTCGCGTAATGTTAGTAATAACACGAAACGAACCACGTGGGAGGATCCAATATGTTAGGGTACCTTAATGACCTGCAGGAAAGATTTTTTACCTGGTGTGATAATGCCGTGCAAGACCACATTGACCGAGAAGGGACCATTCTCAAGAAGTGGCGGCCGAGCAAAAATCCGGACGGCAGTTATGATCTGGTCTTTGAACTGGCTGCTCATGATGAATCCGCATCCAAGTTTACCATGCCCGTGCCGGAGGAGTTTCACGAACTTCTAGAAAGTGAGTATTTTATCAATCACCCGCCCGGACCAAGACGTAGAGATTTAGTATTAATAATTAATAAGAACAAGAAAATATGACTTGAGACGGTGAGATAAAATGAGCATGTCATAAGTAGTGGCGCCCCTGTTTGTTTGCGCATCAGCACAACTAAACGGGGGCGTTTTTTCCTTTCCGGCATGATGTGGTGCGTATTTAAGATGGAATAAATACAATTTATTTTATCTTGAATACCAATAAAAATATTCAATATGATCAATAAAGGAATTTTGTTGTCATTATTGAATTACTATCATTGTCGTGGGGTTGACCCCTCTTCATTTGTCCCGGGGGCGCGATGAATTGTCCATGAAGATTAATGACAAAACCGGGATTGCTGAGTAAGGAGGTGAGATAAGCATGGGTGCAAAACTTAAGTT
>MVQK01000069.1 GCA_002067515.1 Pelotomaculum sp. PtaB.Bin013
CTTATCCGTTTCTGCAAGGTAAAGCCGCCTGCTGCCATAGCCTGCTGCCGGAAAATAAAATATTGGAGAACGCCGCAAAATTTCAGAACGGCGAAATAAAAATACTGGTTGCCACTCCGGCCATGGCAAGTTCTTTAGATATTACAGCCGGCCGCCTGATCATTTACCACCTGCCCTATAGCCGGGAAATATTAAATAGGATCATAAACATATCCAAACCGGAAGGCCAGGTTTATTTATTTTTTGGCGCGGCTGATTTCGACAGCAATAGCTCCCATCTTGCCGCCCTGACGCCGGACCGGGATTGCCTGGCCCGTTTTTATACGGTTATGCGCCGTGAGGCAGACCGGTATGGGCGGTTTATAGCGGAGCCTTACCGGATCGCCCGGTTGTTGACAGAGTCCGGTTGCCCTCATGTGCGCGAATATACTGTGCAAGTATCGATAAAAGTTCTTTCGGAGCTCGGGCTGCTGGAAGCGGAAAGAACCGGCGAAGCGATAGATGTCGTTTTAATGCTGGCGCCCAAGGGAAAACAGGATTTAAACAGTTCCCAAACCTATACGAACCTTCAACTGCTGAGAGAAGAATCAATGGCCTGGATGATTAAACTGCTAAAAGACCCATTAAATAATTTATTTTAGGTTTAGGCAATATGGTAACTTATAGATTATAATACAAATAACGAAGTGCAATTATGATGAAGGAACATGAAGGTTATGGATGGTATTCAGGATACAATTGAGGTTTGTGTTCCCGCAGCCAATAACGCACCCGGCCGGTTGGAGCGTTTAAGCGGAGAAAATGAGACATATTTGGACGGTTTAATTCAGCAATTAGAGAAATATCGCTCTAAAGCTGACTTAACGTCTATCCGTGACGCCTATAAGTATGCCGAAACAGCGCACCGGGAGCAAAAGAGGTTTTCAGGGGAACCTTTTATCGTCCATCCGGTGGAAGTGGCAAAGATCCTGGCGGAACTCGAACTGGACCAAGAAACTTTAATCGCCGGCCTGCTGCACGACGTGGTGGAGGATACCGGAGTGCCTTTGGACGATATTAAAGAGCGTTTTGGGCATGAAGTAGCCCTATTGGTGGACGGAGTGACCAAGCTCAGCCGGATCGAGTATAAATCTAAAGAAGAACAGCAGGCGGAAAATCTTCGTAAAATGTTTCTCGCCATGGCTAAGGACATCAGGGTAATTCTAATCAAGCTGGCCGACCGTTTGCACAATCTGCGCACATTGAAATATCATCCCGCCGCAAAGCAAGTGGAAATAGCCGAGGAAACTTTGGAAATATTCGCTCCATTAGCGCACCGCTTAGGTATTTACCGGATCAAGTGGGAATTGGAAGATTTGGCTTTTAGCTTTAAAGATCCGTTAAAATACTTATCTCTTGTAGATAAGATTGCTAAGACACGTAGCAAGCGTGAGGAATACATCTGCTCGGTGAGTTCAATGTTGAAAGAAAAACTGGCGGCTATGGGGGTTGACGCAGATATCAAGGGCCGCCCCAAGCATTTGTACAGCATTAACGAAAAGATGATTAAACAGCAAAAAGACTTAAATGAGATTTTTGACGTAATGGCTGTGCGTTGCCTCGTGAAAACGGTGCGGGACTGCTATGCCGCGCTGGGTATCATTCACACCCTATGGACTCCTATACCGGGGCGGTTTAAGGATTTTATCGCCATGCCGAAGTCAAATATGTATCAATCCCTTCATACAACAGTAATCGGGCCGAATGGTGAACCTCTGGAAATACAGATACGCACATGGGAAATGCACCGGACCGCTGAATACGGTATTGCCGCCCACTGGCGCTATAAAGAAGGCGGCCGCAGCGATAGTGATTTTGATAAAAAGTTAGCCTGGCTGCGTCAGCTCCTGGAATGGCAGCATGACTTGCGGGACGCCAGGGAATTCATGGAAAGTTTAAAGATAGATATTTTTGCGGACACAGTTTTTGTTTTCTCACCCAAAGGTGATGTGATTGAACTGCCGGCGGGCTCAATGCCGCTGGATTTTGCTTACAGGATTCATACGGCGGTCGGCCACAGGTGCATTGGGGCAAAGGTAAACAGCCGCATCGTGCCGCTTGAATATAAGTTGAAGAACGGCGATATTATTGAAATAATGGCATCCAAAAACAGCGCTCCCAAAAGAGATTGGCTTAATATAACGAAAACCTCCCAGGCAAAGACTAAAATTAGACAATGGTTTAAAAGGGAAAAGCGTGAGGAAAACATCCTGAAAGGAAAAGAAAGCTTTGACCGGGAAGTAAAGAAGCAGGGAATTGAGGCGGAACAGCTAAAAAACGAAAAGCTCCTGGATATCAGCAGGCGTTTTAATATATTGACTATTGAGGATTTATACGCGGCTATCGGTGACGGAGTAATCACCGCTAATAATATTTTGTCAAAAATAAAGATAGAGGAAGCAAAAACTGAAAAGAAAGGTTTGCTGGCTGAAGAAGCCCAAACATTAATCAATGAAACAAGGCCTTCCGGCGGATGGGGCAAGCCCACTCAGGGAATTCGCATCAAAGGTATAGACAACCTGCTGATCAGGTTGTCGCATTGCTGCAACCCGGTGCCGGGCGATTTAATCATCGGTTATATAACCAGGGGAAGGGGGGTATCCATCCACCGTAACGACTGCAGAAACATTGCGTATGCGGTCCAGGAAGAAGCAGAGCGATTGGTGGAAGTCGCCTGGGACAAAGAATTCGGAGAGCCCTTCCAGGTCAAACTTGAGGTAACCGGTATGGACCGGGCCGGACTTTTAAATGACGTGATGTCAGTGCTTTTGGAAATGAAGATCAGCGCCAACTGGGTTACCGCGAGGGGCAAAAAAGACCGGGGCGCCGTGATAGATTTGGTGTTGGAAACAAAAGGGCTGGAGCAACTTGAGTTCATCATGAATAAAATAAGGCGGATCAAGGATATTTACGATATTAGGCGGGTCAGCTTCAGCAGCCGGCCGGTGGGTGGAAACACTTTGGAAACGACTAACTGAAGTTAATTAAAGAAACAGGGAGGTAGAAATTGCGGGCGGTTGTTCAGAGAGTTGTCAGAGGTTCGGTAACGGTCGGCAATAAAATTGCGGGCGAAATCGGACAGGGTGTGGTGGTGCTGCTGGGTGTCGGACGCGGCGACACCGTGGCAGGAGCAGCGTACCTAGCGGATAAAATAGCCAATTTAAGAGTGTTTGAAGACGCCGGCAGCAAAATGAATCTTTCTGTCAAGGATGTCGGAGGAGAAGTTTTATCAGTATCACAGTTTACCATTTATGGTGACTGCCGCAAAGGAAGGCGGCCGAATTTTTTCGAAGCCGCGTCTCCCGAAGAAGCGCGGTGTCTTTATGAAATATTTAACGGAGAGTTGGAAAAACTCGGCTTAAGAGTGGCAAAGGGTTGTTTTCGCGAGCATATGGTTGTGGAAATAATAAATGACGGGCCGGTAACAATACTGCTGGACAGTAATAAGATATTTTAGTTGCGGAGGTTGAATTCATGATCTTGGATGGATTTTCGGTAGGCGCGATAGATTCAAACTGTTACCTCGTCGGATGTGAGGAAACGAAAGAGGCGGTAGTAATAGACCCGGGGGCGGAAGGTAAAAGGATTTTGAAAAGGATCGAATCTTTAGGTCTTAAAGTCCGGTATATTGTTTTAACCCACGGACACATCGACCATATCGGCGGGCTTGATGAAGTACAGCGGGGCACCGGCGCTAAAGTGCTGATCCACGCTGAAGACGCCGACATGCTGACTGATGCGGGTAAAAACCTTTCGGTTTATGTGGGGCCCGCGGCGAAAATGCACACAGCGGACCAACTGTTGAAAGACGGTGATATTATCACCTTTGGTAAGGAAACTATGGAAGTGATTCACACGCCGGGTCACACAAGAGGGGGAATCAGCCTCAAGTGCGGTCCTGACGTGATATTTTCCGGAGACACACTTTTCGCGGGCTCGGTTGGACGCTCGGATTTTCCCGGGGGCAGTCACAGCCAGCTCATTTCTTCAATCAAGAAAAAACTGCTGCAGTTTCCGCCGGAAACAAAGGTATACCCGGGCCACGGTCCCGCGACCACGATCGGGACGGAAAAACGTTATAACCCGTTTTTAATTTATTAAAAAATAAGCGCTGCTTTATGTTATATAATAAGAGAACCCAAAATATCAGAGGGTTCTCTTATTACTTATAAAGGCCGAGCATGAGCCCGTAGCGCCGGGCGCCGTTACCGGTGCTCCCGCAAATCGCTGGCCGGGACAGGTGCAACCACGCGGTTTCCATCTTCTGATGGTGCCGCATTTAGCGGCGTGGGGGTCTGACTACTGAACAGATAGCGAGGGGAGGAAGAAGATTATGGGTGTGTCAAACAAAACCGCCATTGTAACCGGCGCAGGCAGCGGAATAGGCGCCGGTATCGCGGCAAAACTGGCTAAACACGGCGCTAATCTTGTCGTATGCGACCTCAACGGTGACAGCGCCAAATCCGTGGCCGAAAAAATTAATACTGCGGGTGGCAGGGCAATAGCCGTCAGTGCTGATGTCACTAATTGGGAAGAAGTCAGCGCCATGGCGGAAGAAACAGTCCATGTTTTCGGAAGCGTGGATATTCTGGTTAACAACGCCGGTGCTTTAAAGGACAACTCGATACTAAGAATGCCTTTGGAAGACTGGGAGCTGGTAATCAATACCTGTCTTAAAGGAGCGTGGTTATGCTGTAAAGCCGTTTTAGGCCATATGCGGGCGCAGGGATTCGGGCGCGTGGTGAATATAGCCTCCCGCGCCTGGCTGGGAAACCCCGGCCAGTCAAATTATTCGTCAGCCAAGGCCGGAGTGGTGGGGCTGACAAGCTCCCTGGCCCTGGAGTTTGCCAGTCACGGCGTCACGGTAAATAGTGTGGCGCCGGGCTTCATTGAAGCGCCGATGGCTCGCAGGCTGCCGCCTGAAACACAAGAAAAAGTGATTAACGCTCAGCCGATTAAGAGACCGGGCAGGATTGAGGACGTGGCCAACGCGGTGTTATTTTTCTGTGACGAAGAAACCAGTTACGTCACCGGACAAATCTTATATGTGGACGGCGGCCGTCATGTTGCGTGAACCGGTGTGAACGATACGGTTCTGAGTTATCGATTATTATTCTGGATATGTATCCGGCTCCCGGCAAGCTGAAGAGGGTCTGGGTCTATAGCTTATGAAGACTTTTTCGTAAACGACTGGAAAATTGTTTTGGCGCTGGATGCGGCCACGCTGATAAAATCTTTATGCTTTCCCAAAATGCCGTCCAGGGCCTCCAGCAGAGTGTCTATCTGCTCCCTGGTTACCGTCAGGGGCGGCTCCAGGCGGATGACGTTGGGGTTGTTCAAGGTATAAGCGGTGATGATCCGGTACTTATTGAGCAACTCCCCGGCGATCAGGCTGCCCAGGTACTCTTGTGAAATTTTGTTGACCAGTCCCATAGTCGCTTTTACGACAAAGCCTTCCGGCTGATTGAATTCAATCCCGGCCATCAGGCCGCAGCCGCGCACATCTTTGAGCAAAGGGTAATTATCTTTTAACCGGCGCAGCCCGGCCAGCAGGTAGTCGCCGTTTTCCCGGGCCCGTTCAGGCAAATCCTCATCATATATTACTTCCAGCGTCGCTATAGCCGCGGCGGCCGCCCTGGTATTGCCGCCGAAAGTGGAAGTGTGCAGCAGCGCTTTTTCCATGCCTCCGTATGCTCTTTCCCAGATATCGTTTGTGGTAATAAAGGCGCCGACAGGCATAATGCCGCCGCCCAGGGATTTGGCGAGACACATTATGTCGGGCGTGACATTTTCGTGCTGACATGCAAACATCTTTCCGGTACGGCCCAATCCGGTTTGAATTTCATCAAATATAAGCAAGGTGTTATATTTAGTGCCTATCTGCCTGGCGCCGGACAAGTAGCCCGCCGGCGGAAGGATAATGCCGCCTTCGCCCTGAATGGGCTCGACGATAAAGGCCGCCGCGGTTTTTTCTCTTAATTTGCCCTCAAGAGCGGTTAAGTCGCCGAAAGGTATTGAATCAGCGTCCGGTATCAGCGGCTGAAAAGCTTTCTGGTATTTCTCCCTTCCCGTTACCGACAGGGCGCCTATCGTTTTGCCGTGAAAGGAGTCGTTGCAGTAAACCAGCTTCCGCCGCCCGGTCGCCGCCCGCGCCAGCTTCAAGGCGCCTTCCACGGCTTCCGCCCCGCTGTTGCAAAAGAAGGAGCGTTGCAAGTCGCCCGGGGTTATCGCAGCCAAGTTGCGGGCCAGCGCGCCGATGACGGTGCCTAGCGACGCCTGCAGCATGTTGGGCAGCTCTTTTACCTGGTCCAGCGCCGCCAATATGCGCGGGTGATTGTGTCCTAAATTCAAAGCGCCGTAAGCGCCTAAAAAGTCCAGGTACACGTTGCCCTGGCTGTCCCAGACATTAATTCCTTCCGCCTTGACGAACTGTTTGTCAAAATTCAAGAGACTCAACATCATAGCCAAGCCTGAATTAAGATATTTTTTATGATTTTCCGCGACCTGCTCCCGGTTCTGCCTGACGGCTTCCGGCAAGGAGATAAAAGCATCGGGCTTTTTTATATTACTCACCTCGTTAAAAAGATGGATTAATGGTTAAGTTTGATAATATATTATTTTCTCTATCTGGCTAAAAAAACCTTCTGAATACTAAAATATGAAGTTGCTTTCTTGACACGGCAGTTAATATTGAGTATTATATACCTGTAAAGTAAAACACCTTGATAGCGTGGCCGGTATGAGTTGAATATATCATTTATATGATTAAGCAGGTGAAGGACCGGTGTTGGAAAAAGTTGCTTGGATGAATCTGCTTTTTGATTTTTACGGACAACTTTTAACAGACCGCCAAAAAAATTTTATTGAGCTATATTACGGTCAAAACCTGTCTCTTGGTGAAATAGCCAACGAGTTTGATGTTACCCGCCAGGCTGTTCATGACACGCTAAAAAGAGCCGGCCAATTGCTTGAAGAATACGAAGTAAAATTAGGACTGGTAGAAAAATTTCTTGCAGAAAGAGACAAGCTGCTTGAGGCGGTTTCCCTGCTTAACGAATATAAAACTACCGGGGAAGCCGGGAAAGTATTGCATGCCAGCGAAATATTAAACGAAATTTTGGAACTGTCATTATCCACTGATTGACAACGGGGATTTAAGCCTCTTTTCCCCTGAAGATTAATTTGCATGATTGTTAGGAGGGGTTCTGTGTGTTTGCCAGTCTGGCTGAAAGATTACAGGAAACCTTTAAAAAGTTAAGAGGGAAGGGGCGGCTTACCGAAACTGATGTTAATGAGGCGCTGAGGGAAGTGCGTATCGCGCTGCTTGAGGCTGACGTTAATTTCAAGGTTGTTAAGGATTTCGTGACACGCATCAAAGAAAGAGCGGTAGGACAGGAATTACACGCCAGTCTAAATCCAACCCAACACGTTGTTAAAATAGTCCACGATGAACTTACTGAACTGATGGGCGGCGCTAACAGCAAAATCAAAATCGCGCCAAAACCGCCTACCGTAATAATTATGGTTGGTTTAAACGGAGCTGGTAAAACAACTACATCCGCCAAGTTGGCCAACCTGCTGCGCAAGCAGGGCAAGCGGCCATTGCTGGTTGCGGCGGATGTCTACCGGCCGGCTGCCATCAAACAGCTGCAAGTGCTGGGCAATCAGTTGAATATACCTGTGTTTACCATAGGAGAAAAACAAGATCCGGTGGCTATCGGTCAGGCTGCTGTGAAAAACGCGGCGGCAAATGGTCATGACCTGGTCATTATTGATACTGCCGGCCGCCAGGAAGTAAACGATGAGCTGATGAGTGAACTGGAAAACATGAATCGGGTTCTAGAACCCGATGAAATTCTTCTGGTCATTGACGCCATGACCGGCCAGATGGCCGTGAATGTTGCCGAGCAATTTAATAAACGTCTCAACCTTGACGGGGTTGTGCTGACCAAGCTGGACGGAGATTCCAGGGGAGGCGCGGCCCTCTCTGTACGGGCAATTACCGGAAAGCCGATTAAGTTTGCCGGTGTCGGTGAAAAGCTGGACGCGCTGGAGCCCTTTCACCCGGACAGGATGTCTGAACGAATCCTGGGTATGGGCGATATGTTAACTTTAATTGAAAAGGCTCAGGAGAATTATGACGCCGAACAGATGGCGATTATGCAGAAAAAAATCCGGAACATGGAGTTTACGCTGGATGATTTTCTGGAGCAACTCTCTCAGGTAAAGAAAATGGGTCCCATTGAACAAGTACTAGGTATGATCCCCGGCCTGGGCGGGGCAAAGAAAATAAAAGACTTGCAAGTTGACGAGAAAGAACTGGCAGGCATTGAGGCGATAATCCAATCAATGACGCCGCTTGAACGGCAGGATCCGGAAAAGGTGCTGAACGGCAGCAGGAAAAGGCGGATTGCCAAAGGGAGCGGAACTTCCGTACAAGAGGTTAACCGTTTGTTAAAACAGTTTGATCAAACAAAAAAAATCATGAAACAGTTTGTCAACATGGAAAAAACTTTGAAGAAAGGCGGTAAAATACCGAAAAATCCTTTCTTTTAAAAGATAACAAATAAGACAGAGGTGAACTGCATGGTTAAAATTCGTTTAAAGAGAATGGGCGCAAAGAAAAAACCGTTTTACCGTATTGTGGTCGCTGATTCCCGCTCTCCGCGGGACGGCCGGTTCATTGAAGAAATCGGGTTTTATGATCCGTTGAAAGATCCGGTGGTAATCAGTATCGATGAGGAAAGGGCTAAGGATTGGTTGAATAAGGGGGTTCAGTTGTCCGAAACGGCAAAGGCTTTGTTTAATAAAGCAGGTGTATTGAAAAATGCTCCGGGAGAGGGTCAGTAGGTTAGGAGGCTTCTTCTTATGAAAGAACTGGTGGAAATTCTGGCCAAAGCTCTCGTTGACCAGCCTGAAAAAGTTAATGTAAATTTGGTGGAGAAGGAAAAATCCATTGTAATAGAACTTAGAGTAGCTCAGGAGGATATAGGGAAAGTAATTGGGAAACAAGGCCGCATTGCCAGAGCCATTCGTACGGTAGTCAAAGCTGCGGCAACCAAGCATAAAAAAAGAGTTTTGGTTGAAATTGTATAAATAGCCGGTTTTGCGGGAGGTTGCCGGGATGGAAAGTCTAACCCTGATCAGACCGGTTCTGGTCAAGGTAAAGGTTACTGATAATTATAAAAAAAACG
>MVQK01000070.1 GCA_002067515.1 Pelotomaculum sp. PtaB.Bin013
GCGCCCATTGCGGAAGATTCCCCACTGCTGCCTCCCGTAGGAGTCTGGACCGTGTCTCAGTTCCAGTGTGGCCGTCCACCCTCTCAGGCCGGCTACCCATCGTCGCCTTGGTGGTCCTTTACACCCCCAACTAGCTAATGGGACGCGGACCCATCTGTCAGCGGGTTTCCCCTTCCCTCATTAGTACATGCGTACCAACGAGCGTATCCGGTATTAGCACCAGTTTCCCGGTGTTGTCCCGGTCTGACAGGCAGGTTATCCACGCGTTACTCACCCGTCCGCCACTAAGGTTACAATTCGCAAGCTTCCTCGTAACCTCCGTTCGACTTGCATGTGTTAAGCACGCCGCCAGCGTTCGTCCTGAGCCAGGATCAAACTCTCCATTTATATATGAATAGTTTGTTTTCTTGGCTCTTTTTCTTCTTTCGGAATGTACTGCTCGCTTCTAGCTTTCGCTTCGACGAGAGTCATGTGTTTTCAGTTGTCGGTTGTCTGTTGCCGGCAGTCTTATTGATGCGCGAATAAATTCGTACCTCAATTTATTCTGACTACTGACTACTGACTACTGTGATTTCCATCCATCCACTGTTTAGTTTTCAAAGACCTCTTGTCGCTTATGGTTGCGAAATTTTCCGCAACACATTTGCTACTTTACCACTTTCAATTTCTCTTGTCAAGACTTTTTTATTGCCGGGAAATTAATCATTTGGAAAAATACCCGGGTGATTATATTATCATAAAGAGATAACCATGTCAACATCTCGCCATCATTTTTAGCTAGCAAACTCCTTCGCCCGAGGGTGAAGAGTTCATGGCTTAGGAAAGGGGACACACCTCCCTAACGGGCCTATCTTTGGGGCCGGAGGAATGTCCCCGATTCTATCAATCACGCGGCCTCATTAACGGGAACAAAATGACATCCCTGATTGAAGGTGAGTTCGTCAACAGCATTACCAGCCGGTCAATCCCGATGCCTAACCCGCCTGCCGGAGGCATACCGTATTCTAAAGCGGTAATATAATCTTCGTCCATCATGTGCGCTTCTTCATCCCCGGCGCTTCTTTTTTCAACTTGTTTTAGGAAGCGCCCCTTTTGATCAATGGGATCATTCAGCTCAGAGAAAGCGTTGGCCATTTCACGGCCGTAAATATATAATTCGAACCGGTATGTTAATTCAGGATTTTCAGCTTTGCGCTTGGCCAGCGGCGATATTTCCACCGGGTAATCCATTATAAAAGTGGGTTGAATCAACCTGGGCTCCACTACTTCTTCAAAAACTTTATTTAAAATGGAACCCCATGATTCGCCCGGTTCAATTTCCAGACCGATCTTCGCCTGTTTTACGGCGTTTTTAGCTTCTTCAGCGGTTTTTATTATACTAAAATCAATACCGGAGTGTAACTTGACCGCCTCGAGCATGGGAATCCTTGTCCACTTTGGCGACAGATCGATCTGGGTATCCTGATATTCTATCTTTGCGGTTCCGAACACATCTAATGCAATGCTGGAAACCAGTTCCTCGGTTAAATTCATCATATCGTTATAATCGGCGTAAGCCTGGTATAATTCCAGCATGGTAAACTCAGGGTTGTGCTTAGTGGAAATTCCCTCATTGCGGAAATTACGGTTTATCTCGTAAACCTTTTCAAAACCCCCTACGATTAGCCTTTTCAAGTAAAGCTCCGGGGCAATTCTTAAAAACAGGTTCATATCCAAGGTGTTATGGTATGTGATAAATGGCCTAGCCGCGGCGCCGCCGGCAATACTGTGCATCATCGGCGTTTCCACCTCCAGGAAACCGCGGTTGTCCAGGTAACTGCGCACAGCGCGTACAATTTTACTTCTAGCTTCAAAAACTTCTTTTACTTCCGGATTTACGATGAGATCCACATAGCGCTGCCGGTAACGAAGTTCCACATCCTTTAGCCCATGCCATTTTTCCGGCAGGGGGCGCAACGATTTTGACAACAGTTTTAAGTCTTCCGTTGCGACAGTAATTTCACCCATGCGGGTTTTAAAAACCTTACCGGACACACCAATAATATCGCCTATATCTAATTTACCAAATAATTCATACGCTTGCTGACCAATATCGTTTAAACGGGCGTAAATTTGAATCTGGCCTGTAGCGTCCTGAATATGAGCGAATGACGCTTTACCCATCCCCCGCTTGGACATTATTCTACCTGCCACTACAACAGTACTATTTTCTAATTCCGCAAAATTGGTTAAAATATCTTTTGCCATGTGAGTGCGCTCATAACGTCCGCCATAAGGTTCCACACACTTGTCCCGCAGTTCGGCAAGCTTTTCCCTGCGCACAAGCATTAACTCGTTAAGTTCCTCTTCGGATGAAACCTGCGCATCATCCTTCGTAACGGCGTCTTTTTTCTTTTCAGACATAAATGTTAACTACCTCCGGTACGTACTTACCTCAATATATCCATGATTTGGTATTTTAGTAATCCCGCCGGCACTTGAACCTCAACCACACTGCCCTTGGGCATGCCAAGTATAGCCTTGCCCACCGGTGATTCATTTGAAATCTTGTTCGCCCCGGGGTCGGCCTCCGCGGAACCTACTATAGTATACTTAAACTCGTCGTCAATTTCCAGATCCTTTAACAAAACTACCGAACCGATGGAAACAACTTCAGTGCCTAAGTTCTCATCATCTATTATTCTTGCGTTTCGCAGCATCTTTTCTAAAGTCAAAATGCGGCCTTCAATAAAGGCCTGCTCGTTTTTCGCGTCTTCATACTCAGAATTCTCGCTAATGTCGCCAAAAGCAATGGCCTGTCTGATTCTCTCAGCCACTTCCCGCCGTTTTACCGATTTCAGCTGTTCAAGCTCGTCTTCTAAGTTCTTTAGCCCGTCAACAGTTAAAATTACTTCTTTTTCTTTCATTAGACACAGTCTCCTTATCTCTGGAATGACCTTTTAAAAATATATGTAACGTGTCTTTATATATTCATGTGGGTAGAAAAAGCCCCATACTACACTTAAAGCACTGCAAAAAGCGACCCCTCCGCAGTGCTTGATGGTGCTGTTAATTTATTATACAGTCAGGACTTTAGTGACATTATAAGGAGATGCCTCAGATTTGTCAAGGCTATCTTGCTATCTTGACTCCGGAATCAATTCAAAGTTATTATTCATTGCCGGCAGAATTGCGGCACCCCTGGCGTGACGTTTGATCATTTCGATTTCCTGCAAGGATATTGCCCTGCCGAAACTACGGAAGCCGGCCAGTTTAAAGCCGTGTTTTTTTGCCAGCGCGGCGATTTCTTCAACTTTCTCTATGCGCAGCTCCCGGCCGAGCGTAAAGCTTTCAAAGCGTTTTTCCAGTGCCAATACCATTGTTTCAGCCATACAAGCATAAGCCGTCTTAGGAGGGAAACCGAAGTTCAGGTTGAATTCGACATCGCCGGGTACTTCCACGACCCCTCCCTCAATAACAAGAACATCGTCACGCACCTCAGCAACTCTCTTTGACACGTCACGCGGCCGGGCGACGTCACAAACAACCGCGCCGGGCTTCAAATCTTCCGGTTCAATAAGCGTATCTATAGCGCTGGTCACTGTGATCACGATATCGCCGGAGCGAAGCGCTTTTTTACTGTCGGATGTGATTTTAACAGCCAGTCCGGTATCATAAAGCACTTTCGCGGCCAGTTCCTCCAATTTGCGTTCTTCCCTGGCCACCAGGGTCATGCTGCGTACTTCTCCAGCCAAGATCAACGCGCAAACCCGCCCGATGGAACCAGTGGCGCCGAGAATCACCACCGATGCCTTTTTTAAGTCATGACCCATCACCAGTGCGGCCTCCCTGACCGACTGTATAGCCGTGGCCACTGTATAACTATTTCCCGTGGTAACAGGTATTTTTAAATTCCTGGCAACCGTAACACCGGCGTCGCCCACTACTTTTGTAAAAGCGCCCAGGCCAAGTATCTTGGCGCCCAGTTTCTCAGCCAGGCGGCCGCCTTGAATTATTTTATTGATAACATATGCCTGCGGCATACTCATGATCAGCCTGGGCGTCAGCGGGCACGCGATAAACCACCCTTCCGTCTCTCCGTGCTGAGAGTGGATCCCGGTGATTTGAGACGTTTTTAACGGTGGCAGCAGGGCAAACGCCCGCTCCAGCACTTTGTCAGGCATAAGTTTTGCAATCCTGAATTTCCTGACCACATCCCCCGTTGACAGGGGGTGGAGCATGAAGGCAAATCTTTGCAAACTTTAACCTCCTATTCCTTGATTGCCCTGACCAAATCCACTAATTCATCCGGGTCGACATACTTATCTTCTCGAATAGGCGACTCGCCAATCTCAAACCCCACCACTTCTTTGTCTAAAACCGCCTCAAAAATTTTGATCCGCTGATTTGAACCGATCACAAGCACCTGATCAAAAGAGTGGGCTTTGACAATCAAATCCATGATTGCATCAAATAAATCAACACCGCTTTTTTGTTTAACAAATTCCCAACGCTCCTCCTCGGACATCAGAAAAATAAAATCCACGCCTTCCCGCTCCAGAACCTCCCGAATCTCTACTTTATTCAAAACAGGGAAACCGAAGACAGCCAGCCTGCGTCCCTTCCTAATTTCACCTAAATTTTCCAGACGACAGACCAGAGTCCGGTCAACTCCCAGCTTTGAAGCAACTTCAGTTTGGGAAAGACCTTTACCCCTCAGATTCAGCATACTGCTAACAATATGATTAATTTTTCTTCTGCTTATTATCTTCTCCCCAAGACGAATTAAATCCAAAACACACACCCTTTATTTTAGGTATTCAGAATTCAGGAGTCAGGAGTCAGAATATTTCAAGACAATAAACCATTCTCCCATTCTGACTCCTAAGTACTAATAAAGTTTTGTTCATATGGCTTGGCGCTAACCTGTAGGTATATTATTCTTCATGAGTCAGATAATTATGTGCACATATTTGTGTACACTAAAATATTAACAAAGCTTACCACTCTTCGCAAGTACCACATAAACTCAAATTTAATATCTTTTCCAGTTCCTCTTTAGATCCGGCTCTATTAATCTTTTCCCTCACCTTCGCCGCGCCCCGCTGTCCTCTGGTGTACCAGGCGGCATGCTTGCGCATCTCCCGCACAGCCACTTTCTCACCCTTGTTTTCTATAAGTAAGTTCAAGTGCCGCAGGGCTATCGTCACCCGTTCTCCCGGCCCGGGCTCAGGTAAAATCATGCCGGTTTCCAAAAAATGCAACGTCCTGGCAAATATCCATGGGTTACCTAAGGCAGCCCGGCCAATCATAATCCCGTCACAGCCTGTCTGCTCCATCATTAACAAAGCATCTTCCGGACGTCGGATGTCGCCGTTGCCGATTACCGGCACGTCCACAGCCTTTTTCACCGCGGCGATTATTTCCCAGTCCGCCTTCCCGGTATAAAACTGTGACCGCGTGCGGCCATGTACGGTTAATGCCGCGGCACCCTCACAGGTTAACAGTTTTGCCATTTCTACAGCGTTTACCGACTCTTCATCCCAGCCTTTACGCATCTTAACCGTTACCGGGATCTGCACCCGCTCGACCACTGCCCTGACAATTTCAGCCGCTAATTGAGGATTCCTCATCAGCGCCGCCCCTTCACCGTTCTTGACAATTTTGGGTGTCGGACATCCCATATTGATGTCAATAATAGCAGCGCCGCGGCTTTCCGCAATTTGCGCCGCCATGGACATATAAACGGGGTTCGAGCCGAAGATTTGAACACTTAACGGGCCGCGCTCACCAGCCAGGTTTAGCATTTCACAGGTCTTCGGATTACCATATAAAAGAGCCTGGTCGCTCACCATTTCGGTGCAGACCAGGCCGCATCCCACCTCTCGGGCTAATATCCGGAAGGCCTTGTCGGTAATGCCCGCCATCGGGGCGGATATCACCGGATTGGCCAGCATAACTTGTCCGATCCTCATTTCGGTAAATTCCTCTCGTAAATTAAACGCAACCCGGTCAGGGTCAGGAAAGAGTCCACCCGGTCAATTTCCGAGCTTTCCTGGGCAATCAGCCTGGCAAGACCGCCAGTGGCAATGGCTTTGGCATTTTCACCTAATTCTTTTTTCATCCGCCTGATAATTTCATCGACTTGCCCGACAAACCCGTAGAAAATACCGGACTGCATGCTTGTGACAGTGTTTTTCCCGATAACAGAGGGCGGTTTAACCAATTCGACCCTGGGCAGCTTAGCCGCCCGCGCGAAAAGCGCTTCCGTAGATATGCCGATACCAGGTGCGATCGCCCCGCCCAGATATTCGCCCCTTGAGTTAATAGCGCAATAGGTCGTGGCTGTTCCAAAATCTATTATGATCAGCGGGCAGCCGTACAGTTCAATACCGGCAACTGCATTGACGATACGGTCCGCTCCTACCTCTCTGGGATTTTCATAATGAACCGGAAGCCCTGTCTTAATGCCCGGGCCTACGATCAGTGGTGTAAGCTCAAAATACTTTTGACATGTTCTCTCCAATGTGAACGTCAGTGGCGGAACCACCGTGGAAATTACTGTGGCTTTAATTGAACTCATCTCAAGTTTTGAGATAGCGAACAATTCTTTAAGCATGATCCCATATTCGTCGGCTGTGCGTTCACGTCTTGTGGATATTCGCCAGTCCGCCACTAATTCGCTGCCTCTGTAGACTCCCAGAACTATATTTGTATTGCCGACATCAAAAACCAGGATCATTTCCGTCCCCGCTTTCATGTAAAATGCTACTGTAGAATGTCACCATACAATTTTACCAAAGAGCCCGGCAAGGTGCAACCTGTGGCTCAGATTCATCAAGTTTCAGTTTTCTTCCCTTAAATGGTGCGGTTTTTTGCTCACAATATCAATGGCTTCAGTTACAACCCTGATAATATCCACTTTGTTTTGTTGTTTCAAGGAACCCACCCTCAACAAAACCTCACCTTCCGCCGTAACCACGTAGGAAGGAGACAGCTTGTTCAGCGCAATCGCCGCCATGTCTAACTTGCAGCGTTCACACTTGCATATTTCCTGATAATTTCTCAGGATGTCGTCAATAGTCTCCCGTACTAGAATTTCCATGACATTAACCAGACGGAGCATTATGTAACCAACTCCTCATTGCAATCTGGTAAATTAATTCTTCATATATTAAAATACTCCTTTTATTAAGAAAAAAAACAATGAATCAGTCTATCAAGACCTTTTGGCATACGACGCGGTTCATGTCCGGTCGACACCGTATGCGTCCAACCTCCGGTAGACCGCCCTGGCCAGTACCGTGGCCACTGCCGCTTTAACCAGGTCAAGGGTAATGAATGGGATGAAACCGATTTTCAAAACTTGCATCACAGAATAAGTTTTACCCAGATAAAAAGTCAAAATAGCATAAAGATAAGGCAATCCAACCACATTATAAACTATTATTCCGGCAAGCATAGCAATAAAATAGCGCGCGTAACTTCTCTTTTCCGGATTTTTTAGCAGAGCGCCGATAACATATGCGCTTCCGATAAAACCAAGCAGGAAGCCAAAAGTCGGTTGAAAAACATATGACGGCCCGCCAAAGGGAGCGGTGGCAAATACCGGTAAACCTACCAAACCCAGCAAAATATATACAACAATACTCAGCGCCCCCAGGCGTGGTCCTAACAAGCCACCCGCAAGCATAACCACAAAAGGCATAAGACTAAAAGGCACAACAGAACCGGCGTAGCGCACCAGCATGGCGGCAACTACCGCCATTGCGGCAAAAACCGCGGTCATAGTAATATCACGCGCTGAAAACCTGGACATAAAATCAACCTCCCCCTGTAAAATAAGTATTCAGGAGTCAGAATTCAGAATAATATAAAACAACAAACTAACCATCCTTTTATTCTAATTCCTTGATTCCTAACTCCTTGTCTCTTGTCTTCTGACTCCTGACTCCTGACTACTGACTCCTGACTTCTTAAACACTATCCCGCCCGCCACAATGCGTAAACCATCACCCACAATAAAGTTGACATTTAAATTAAAATTTTTACACCCGCAATGAGACGTCGCCTGCTATCAGCCGCTGCAGCCCGCCGTCCGGGAGACGCAACAACAGCGCTCCGTCAGCGTCCACATCTTCCGCCCAACCCTCCCAGGATTTATTCAAGGTATGGATACGTACCGGACAATGCAATGAAACAGACAACTCTTTCCATTTGGCTAGAATTACTGAAAAGCCCTGTTCCAGCCAAAGCATATACCATTGTTCATACTCCTCCAGTATTGCCTGCAGCAAACTGACCCGGGCTAGCTCAACCCCCTTTTCCACCTTCAGAGAGGTAGCAATATCACGCACTTCTTCAGGAAAATCAGCAAGCTCCTGGTTGACATTCAGGCCGGCGCCTACCACCAGATAATTAATTTTATCCAATTCAGCGCTCATTTCAGTGAGGATGCCACAGATCTTCCTGCCCTCCACCAGCAGATCGTTCGGCCACTTGATGCCCGCAGGCACCCCTGTCTTTTTTCTAACCGCCAGAGCCATGGCTACCGCCGTCACCATGGTCACTTGAGATGCCTCGGAAGGATTGACGGGCGGATAGAGGAGCAAGGAAAATTTAATATCCTTATACTTAGGCGAATACCATTCCCTACCCAACCGGCCTTTACCCCCGGTCTGCTCCTCGGCAACAACAAGCGAGCCGTCACGCGCACCTTGTAAGGCTAATTCCTTAGCCACATCATTCGTAGAAGAAACACTGTCATAATAATAAACCTCATGACCGAAAAACTTACTGTTCAGCCCGTCCAGAATCTCCTCGGCATAAAGCCTGTCCGGAACACTAACTAGTGAATAGCCCGCGCGCGGACGGGCTTCAATTTCATACCCATCCTCCCGTAAGGCCTGTATATGCTTCCAGACCGCGGTCCTGGTTACATTGAATTTTTTACATATGTCTTCACCGGAAACATATTCGGGCCGGAACTCTTTTAGAAGCCGGAGAATAGCCCTTTTCAAAATAACCACTCCCGTAAGATATTCTAATCTTTTGCCCATAAAACGTCAACATTTATTACTGATAAAGTTAACGTTTATCGAGCTTTATTTCTACTAAATCCAGGCTGATATCAAGAGATTTAACCGAATGAGTTAACGCCCCAACTGAGATCAGGTCAACGCCGGCCGACGCTACCGCCTGGATATTTTCCTCGGTGACACCACCTGACGCTTCCACCAGCGCCCGG